>DIRQ01000128.1:0-10051 GCA_002424365.1 Syntrophomonas sp. UBA5432
CCTTGCTGTTCTGTTTTATCAAGAACCTGCCGCGTCTTTCGGGCGGCAAGATTTATATTATCATCAGGCTCGACAATTGTCAACATTGATATGGCATTTTCTTAAATTAATCTTAACCAAATCTTTACGTCTCTTGCGACGGTTATATTCATTATTAAAAATCACTTAACTCGGTTCTAAAACCTTTACCATAGACCTCTATAGTTTCACTAACAGTAATAAAGGCCTGGGGATCCAGTTGAAATACTACCTCCTTTAGTCGCGGAAGCTGGGTTCTGGCTACTGTCACCATGATTATGTTTTTGTTTTCACCAGTATAGGCTCCCCATGCCGGTAAACATGTACATCCCCGGTGGAGATTGTGGATAATAGCGTAAGTTATGTCATCAGAGTTACGGGAAATAATCATGGCAGTTCTATTTAGCTCGGGACCATAGATGACCATATCCATTATTCGGGATGATATAAAAATAGATATGGCAGAGAAAAGAGCCAATTCTACATTAAATGTGATAAGAGATAAAGTCAGCACCAGTAAGTTGCTGGCAAAGGAGACCTGACCAATGTTATAACCCCGGAATCGCCTAATAAGAACGGCTATAATATCTAAACCACCAGTAGAGCCTTTACTATGCAGGATAATGCCAGAACCAACACCAGCTATTACTCCTCCTAATAAAGCTGAAAGCAAGCTGTCGTTTAGATTCCAATCTAATGGTTTAAGTATTCCCAGGAAAAAGGTTAACGCCAGGGTACCAATAAGACTATAAACTATGAAGCGAGGACTCACGTATTTATACCCGGCTATAAATATAGGTATGTTTAAGAACAAATACCAAATCCACAAATCTACTCCACTTAAAAACTTCAATATAATAGCGATTCCACCAACTCCTCCAGTAAGCAGGTTGGCTGGTACTAGCACCCATTGAATTGCTACCGCCAGAATAAATGAACCTAGTATTATACCCACAATATCCCTAATAGAAAATACTTCTTTATACCTTTTTGTTATCTTTAGTCCTTGCATAGCCTAAGAACCGCCTTTTCCATATTTATCAGTATATTTTCCCCGATGGCACAAATAATAATAACTAATTAAGAAAATAAATGCTGGATAATAAATTTTTCTTCTAAAATAACGCTGATTTATAATCAATTAATTTGTTTAGGTAAGGAGTAGGGGTGAGGATGGCCTTATGAATGATTGAGTGTGTCCTTTAGATATCCTGCGAGCTTTGGCGACTAGTTAAATATAATGTGAGTAGCAAAGGGGTTAGGAGCAATGGTATTAATCCCCGTTTTTAGGGATAAACTGTAAGGAGAATATAAGAAACAACATTTGTCATAGAATGTATAACTGGTAGCGAATTAGGGAGGTACATATGATTTCGGTAATTTTAGCTGGGGGAAAGGGTTTACGCCTGTGGCCGGAAAGTAGACAAATGCGTCCAAAACAATTGTGCAACTTTACTGGTAACAAATCAATGTTGGACCAGACTATCGACCGTTTATTGGCTGCTGGCTCTAAGCGTATAGTTATTATTACCAGTGAGGAACTAGTACCACCGATTGAAGAATTACTAAGGCAACGAATTGACAATGACCTCATTGAGATATTAAGTGAGCCTCAGGGGAAAAATACGGCACCGGCTGTAGGGTTGGTGCTATCTCGTTATCTAGGTAAAAATTCTGATCAGGTATTAGGGATTTTCCCTGCCGATCATCATGTGCTTGACAGGGAAGCCTTCAACCAAAGCTTGGAAAGAGCGATAGAAGCCGCACGGCATAATCACCTGGCCACTATTGGAATCTCTCCTAGTCGCCCCGAAACCGGTTATGGATATATTGAAAAAACTAAGTGGGAGGTTGCTAATCTGCCTGATGTTTACCAGGTTAATTCTTTCTGTGAAAAACCTGATTTTTATACGGCTAATACCTATTTAAATACCGGCCACCACATGTGGAACGCCGGAATATATGTTGGAAAGACTTCAGTTTTGATAGAAGAGTTCCGTAAATATCTACCTAATGTGTATGCAAAAATGATTCTTGGATTTAATGAATATGTTAAGTCCTACGAACAGCTTCCTAATATTAGTATTGATTACGGTATAGCTGAAAAGTCTGACCGTATGGCAGTTGTACCGGCTGATTTTGGATGGTCTGACCTGGGTAGTTGGAATGCCCTGGCAGAACTATACCAGCATGATGAAGATATGAATGTCTGTTGTGGCAATGACATTATAGTTTTGGATAGTAAAAATTGTTTGGTGAAACAAGTAAACAAAACGGTAGTACTTTTTGGAGTAGAGGATCTGCTCGTTGTGGAAAGTGATGACATAGTTTTTATATCCCAGCGTGAACGCTCCCAAGATATTCGCAAAATAGTAGAGGCTATAGAGGCTAAAAACCGTCATGATTTACTGTAATACTGAAAATAGGCGCTGATAAAAATGTTCTTGTAAACAATAGCATATTTGTAATTTGAGTAATTGCTTAGAGTGAGGAGTGAGGGGTTAATGAACAATATTTTTCGGCAATATGATATAAGAGGAATAGTAGATGAAGAGCTGAGTGAGCAAATGGTATACGATATAGCCCGCGCATTTGCCGCCTATGCTATGAGGAAAGAGCAGAACACCATATTACTAGGCCATGATAACCGGGAATCATCTCCTGATATTAGCAAAATTATGACCGAAGCGCTGGTAAGCTCGGGCTGTAATGTAATTGATCTGGGCATGGTAATAACCCCGGTCTTTTACTATGCTGCCCGCTATCTTAATATTCAAGCAGGAATAATGATTACCGCCAGCCATAATCCTCCTGCATATAATGGATGTAAACTGCTACTGGGCGATTCTACAATTTACGGAGAACAGATTCAGGATATTAGGCGTATTATTGACAGGCAAAACTATTTTACCGGACCGCGAGGATTTGTAAAAACACTTGATATAAGCGATGCTTATACCCGCATGATTAGGGGAAAAGTCTCCCTTAAGCGTAAGTTGAAGATAGTAGTAGATTGCGGTAATGGAACTGCCTCTCTTTTTGCTCCCCGGATTTTTCGCGAACTGGGTTGCGAGGTAATTGAATTATATTGTGAGTCGGATTCCAGTTTTCCTAATCATCACCCCGATCCTATAAATCCTGAAAATATGCTGGATCTGGTGAAGCAGGTTAAACAGCATAAAGCTGATTTAGGTATAGGAATTGATGGTGACGGTGATCGGTTGGGAGTCGTAGATGAAAAAGGGAATTTAATCTGGGGCGATATGTTAATGATTATTTTCTGGCGTGATATTATGCCGCGTTATCCCGGCTCCAAAGCTATTGTAGAAGTAAAATGCTCCCAGGCTCTAATTGACGAAATCGAACGTCTGGGAGGAGAACCAATACTATATAAAACTGGCCATTCACTAATTAAAGCCAAAATGAAAGAAATTAGCGCCATATTTACTGGAGAAATGTCAGGCCATATGTTTTTTGCCGATGAATATTATGGTTTTGATGATGCCATCTATGCAGGTGCCCGCCTTTTGTCACTCTTATCTAGAAACGACAAGAGTTTAAGTGAAATGCTTACTGATATTCCTCATTATTACTCTACCCCGGAAATTCGCGTACCTAGTACTGATGTGGCAAAGTTTGATGTAGTTAAGCGGGTAATACAGCACTTTAGCCCTAAATACCCCATATTAGATGTTGACGGGGCAAGGATTACTTTTCCCGGTGGCTGGGGACTGGTTCGTGCTTCCAATACCGGACCTGAGCTAATTATTAGATGTGAAGGTAGTTCTCCTCATACGCTTGAAAATATTAAGCATGAATTGTTTTCCTATTTAAAAGAAGCCGATTTACTAATAGCTAGTAGTTAAATCTAAAAATGGTATTAAGCCAACTTATCACCAGATAACCGGGGTATAAGCAGGAAAAATATCTGGGACAATAATTTTTAGGAACTGTTAGAGCGCATTCTTTAAGGAGTGAAATAAAAAAATGGGTATATTAAACCTTGGTACCTACCCGCCCAAACAGTGCGGTATAGCTACTTTTTCCATGGATCTGCGACGTAGTCTGCTGAAGAATAATTGTGATGTAAAAGTTATGACTGTTTCTGATGAAAACTATCAATACACTTATCCCACTGAAGTGCTTTTTGATATTAAACAGAATAATAAACAGAACTATACTAAAGCCGCAAAATTTATTAATACTTCCAGTGCAGTACAATTGCTGATTATCCAGCATGAGTACGGCATCTATGGAGGGGAGGACGGGGACTATATCCTGGAGTTAACCCGCCAGTTGCATAAGCCATATGTAGTTGTTACTCATACAGTCCTGCCTCAGCCATCTAAACACCAGAAACAGGTCTTAAACCAATTATGCCAAAAGGCCGCTGCTGTAGTATGTATGACCCATAAATCAGCAGAGTTGCTTTCTAATCTCTATGAAGCTCCTAGAGAATTGATTCATGTTATTCCCCACGGGGTACCTGAATTTAAAAAGCAGAGCAATGCTTTACTAAAGAAATGGTACGGGTTAGAAGGACGTGATGTAATTAGTACTTTTGGTTTAATTGGGCCAGGTAAAGGATTGGAATTAGGCATTGAAGCAGTTGCACTGTTGGTTAACGATTGGCCTCAACTATGTTATTTAATTCTGGGGCAAACCCATCCTATGCTCCAGAAGTATGAAGGTGAAAAATATCGTAACATGCTGGAGGATAAAGTGCGTAATCTGGGTCTGGATAATAATGTGCGCTTTGTTAACAAATACCTCAGTGATGAAGAGATAGGAGAATACTTGCATATGACCGATATCTACCTGAGCCCCTATCCGAATAAAGATCAGGCCGTTAGTGGTACCATGGCTTTTGCTGTAGGCTGCGGTAGAGCTATAGTCTCAACTTCCTATGCTTATGCCACTGAGGTTCTAGCTGGTAAACGTGGTCTTCTAGCCCAGCAAGCAGAACCTGAAGAACTATCGCAACTTATACGAAGCCTTCTCCTTGATGAAGCTTTAAAAACCAGATTGCAAAACCGTTCACTAGAGCTGGGTAAATCCTGGAGCTGGATTAATATTGGCAAACAATATAGAAGTTTGTTTAAACAGTTATTAAATAATAATTATATTAGTGAGGAGCATATTCTGAGTTATGGTGGACTATAGGCACTTAAATGCTATGACTGACAATAACGGTATCTTGCAGTTTTCTCGTTTGCAAACACCTGACCCAAATAGTGGCTATACATTGGATGATAATGCCCGCGCTCTGATAGTAGCCCTTTCCAGAGAAGACGGTTATGATCTAGCTGGGTGTTATGCTACTTACCTTTATCGCTCTCAGCACCCGGATTCCTGGTCAAATTTTGAACTAAATGGTCAGTTTAGTTCCAGTTTCGATTCCGAAGATAGTGTGGGCCGGGCTTTACTGGCGTGCAGCCTGGGAACTACCAGTCACTGGCCCGAAATTAGAAAAATTTGCATCGATATGCTGGTTCGTAACCTGCCCCAAACTTTTGATTTTTCTTCTCCCCGGGCTATAGCCTATACCTTGGTAGGGCTTTGTAAAGGGGAAATACCAGTGTTTTCAGAAAAACTACTGCACATAATATCATTATTAAGTAACCGGTTAATTAACCTTTACCAGCTAAAGCATGATAAGGCCTGGTTCTGGTTTGAAGACTATCTGACTTATTGTAATGGTATTCTACCCCAGTCCTTGTTTGCTGCATATTCCCTTAATGGAGATAAAAAGGCCCTTAAAATCGGGTACGATTCTCTAAGTTTTCTTAATGATATATTATTTCGGAATGGTTATCTTAATATTATAGGAAACCAGGGATGGTACAACAAAGGTGGAGTTCTACCTTTGTTTGATCAACAACCGGTAGATGCTGCTTCCATTTATTTTGCCTGCATGGAAGCTTATGAAAGCATTGGTAATAGGGAGTACCTAAGCCTGGCTAAACTAGCTCATGCCTGGTACCGAGGGGCAAATGTTCACTCCCTCTCTTTATGTAATGTAGAAACCGGGGGTTGTTTTGATGCTTTAACTGTTGATGGGGTTAATCTTAACCAGGGAGCTGAATCTACTTTATCCCTGATTCTCTGTGACCTGCATGCAGATGAAAATATGCAGTTGGAGACGGAAGATGAGTGCAGTTCTTAATTAGCGTAATCAATTTCCTGTTCATTAAAGTGATAGGGTTCACATTTAAACTTCACCGTAAAAGTTGTTCCAGAAGAGCTGCTGTCTATATTTAACCTCGCTTTATGCCTTTCGATTATGCCAAAACAAATAGCTAGACCTAGTCCAGTTCCATTGTCCTTGGTGGAGAAAAACGGAGTTCCCAGTTTTTCTATTATATCATCAGGAATACCGTTTCCCTGATCTTTTATGGATAGTAAGACGACATCATTTTCCTGTCGGGTTAGGATCTCCACCATTCCCCCACAAGGTGTGGCCTCTAGAGCATTACGAACTAAATTAATTATTAATTGTCGTATTTCTTTGACATCTAGTAAAAGATCGGGCACATCTTCTAGTTTTAGTATAATGGTCCGATCGCTTAGAAATGCATCTGCTTGTAGCAATGGAGCTAGGGACCTGACTATTTGATTTATTTGACAAGCTTTTAAATCAACTATTTTATGCCTGGCCAGGTTAAGGAATTCGCCAATGATGCCATTGGCCCGGTTTAATTCTTCAATCATGATTTCCAAATATTCTCGTTTATCATTAAAGTCCTCATCTTTAAGTAACAGTTGTAAAAAACCGTTAACTGTAGTCATGGGATTTCTAATTTCATGAGCTATACCTGCGGCTATTTCTCCTATGGTATGCATCTGATCCAACCTAGTCATTTCCGATTGAAGTTTTTTGTATTCAGTAATATCATCGCATAGTATAATAGCGCCTGTTATTTTTCCATTGTTAAATAGAGGGGAGCCTTTAATGTGAACCAGTAATTCTTGTCCATTTTTGCATATTAGGCGATGTTCGCATCTGTCAACATCCAAATCCTTTAAACGCTGTTCAGCAAAACTTCGAACCCTCTCCCTATCATCCGGATGAACAAAGTCAAAAATACACCGGCCTATCATTTCTTTCTGACTATAACCGGTCCCTTCCGTTGTCCTCTTATTAACAAATGTTATATTGTAATTTTCATCATAAGTGTAACAAAATTCATTCATTTTATTAATCAAAGTATTAAGGCAATTGTATTGCTCAATTAATCTACTTTCATTTTCCACGGCTTTTTGTTCTGCTTGTTTACGTGCTTCAATGTCCCGGAAAGCAAGCACTAAACCTTTATAATGGTTATTATTATCCGTCAGGATATTCCCTACCGCTTCTAACCAGATATAATCACCTTTGGCATGAAGGCAGCGAAATTCCAACCTAACTGGAGATCTCTTTTTTATAGCCTGGTTAATAACCCGGATAAACTGCCAGCGATCCCCAGGGTGAACCAGGTCCAAACTAGTTGCCATTATCGCTTTCGGGGAGTAACCTAACAAGTTTTTACAGGAAGGGCTCGCATAATTAATAATCCCATCCCAATTAAGCAATATAATTCCATCCAGCATGTTATCAGTTATTTCTCGGAGACGCTCTTCACTGCTGCGTAAGGCTTCTTCAACCTGCTTACTTTCAGTTATATCGCGACTTATTATAATAAATTCCAAACCAGTAGGAGTCTCAATTAGTTTTCCCAGGCTATCAAACCATATTAATGTGCCATCTTTTTTTATGGCCCGACATTTATAGCTACCCCATCCTTGGTTTTTCCAATCTTCTAATTTATGAAACGCCATAGGTTTGTCGTCCTGGTGTATTAAATCAATGAAACTTTGACCTAGCAGTTCCCCCTCACTATAATCTAGTAAACTGTACGAAGGACTGGTATAAATATACTTAAAACTATTAGCATCTACAATACAAATCAAATCGCGAGCATTGTCACTAATTAAACGATATCTCTTTTCTGAAAGCTGCTGGGATAACTCAGCCTGTTTACGCTCATGAATATCTCTTGTAACTATTAAAACACAATCTGGTTCCCCAGCTTGCTGGATAATATACCAGTTCATCTCAACCCAAACATAATAACCTTCTTTTTTTCTTAACCTGAGTTCTACTGCCCCTTTTTCCTGGTTCAAGAAATCCCGTAGCACTTCCAATTCTTCTGGATGTACCAACTCAAGAAAGTGCCGTCCGATTAACGTTTCCGGCTTGTAACCTAATATTCTATAATTAGCCGGACTTGCATATATGCAAGTGAGACTTTCCCTGTCAAAGACATCTATCATCTCAGTCGAATACTCCGCTATAAAATTATAACCACTTTTTAATATATCAAGTAACAAATTAAAATCCTCCTATGGTGCCCCAACTTCATAGATAAACTACCCTTGAATTGATTGATAATTTTCTGATTTCCCGGAAACTTTAAATCTAATTTGGAAGTAATTCTCACCACAACTATTAATGACTTTCATTTGTGCCTGATGCCGGGCAACAATCCTAAAACATATTACTAACTCCAGATTGGTATCTTCCTCCGCAACAAAAAACTGGGTATTATTATCCAATACCTCGGGAGCAATTTTTTTTCCCTGGTCGATTACTTCCAAAATTAATTCGTCTTCCTGCAACCAGGTAGATATTTTTACCTTACCACCGGGCGGAGTAGCTCCCAGGCGATTATGTACCAGGTTTATTATGAGCTGCCGGATTTCGCTTTTGTTCATGAATATTTCCGGAATACTTCCTAATTCCAATACGATAGTTTTATATTCCATAATAGCATCAGCCTTTAGCAATGGATATAAACCCTTTATTATCTGGTTAAGGTCATTAAGTTGAAGATCTATTATCTTCTTTTTCGCCTGTAGCAAAAACTCGTCTATTATAAGATTGGTTCGATCCAGTTCTTCTAACATATTTTCGAAATAGCGATTATACCGGGCAAAATCTCCACTTTTTTGAAGCAACTGCAAAAATCCCCGGACCGATGCCAGGGGATTTCTAACTTCATAACCATTACCCGCAACCATCTCTCCTATTGTATATAATTGGGATAATCGCGTCATTTCTTTTTCCATCCGGCGCTGCTCACTTATATCTTCGGCTAGAACCAAAACTTGGCTTACATCTGAATCACAATAATTGATAATAGGCGTTGATTTTACGCGCAGCAGAATTTCATGACCTTCTTTACAATTAACAAATAGTTCATAATTGTTCGAAACCCTTAAGTTAAAACGCTCTTCTATCTGTTTAGCAATAAACTCATGTTGTTCGGAAACTGCCAAATCGAACAGGGACATATCCTGCAATTCCTCCATACTATATCCGGTACTCTCAATAGCTATCCGGTTAGCATAAGTTAATCGGGAATTACGATCATAAGTAAAAAGCCACTCGTTCATATTGTTAATGAGTGAATTCTGATAATCGAGCTGTTTCTGCAACTCCTGTTCTATTAACTTCCTTCTGCCTATGTCTCGTGATATCAATATTACTCCTGAGGTACCATCAGATGTTTCATACATCTTACCGCTAGTTTCCAGCCAAACAAATGAACCATCTCTTTTAATACAGCGATATTCCACACTACCAGAAGTATTATGTTTTATTGCGGAAATTAAGTTGGCACGAACATATCCCCGGTCCTCTGGATGTACATTATCTAAACAGTTGTGTCCTAAGAACTCTTCTTCTGTGAACCCTATGATTCTCATATTCGATGGGCTTACATATTTAATAAATAGGGTTTCTGAATCTATTACAATTATCATGTCCTCTGCATTCTCAGCAATTAAACGATATTCTTCCGCTGATGGAAAATGTGGTTGTTTATTTTGGACAACCTCATTTGAGCAGTGCAACTTTTTCTACCCCCATAACGTTTTATGTTAATTTTCTCCATTAATACCATTATTCCTCCTTTTAAAACACCGTTTTATGTTCTATAAAACTAATTTCTTCCGACAAAATAAATAGCACCACAATATCGGTGCTTTAAGG
>DIRQ01000128.1:10237-25939 GCA_002424365.1 Syntrophomonas sp. UBA5432
TATGTAGGTGGAGTAAGAGGGATTAAGATACAAAATTAGAAGTGAGGTACGAAGAGCCTAAAATATTCCTTGTACCTCACCCTTTTTTATAAGCGGCGAAAAGGCTCAGGGATTAAATCAGCCAGAGTAGCTTTGGCCATTCCGATACTAGTGTCAGCCGCACCATAGTACACTAGAATCTCATCATTATCTTCCAAAATCTCTTTATCTGTACCTGGAACTGCACCACAGGTAAAAACTACGTTTGGCACCCAGGACCCGCTAAGCCCTATCTCATAATCTTCTTCCGGTTCGAGTATAGGATTAGGTGAACGATAGATAACTTTTTGGGGGTTATTTAAATCAACCAATATGACTCCCAAACGGTAAACATAATTATGATCTACACCATGGTAAATTAAGAGCCAGCCATATTTGGTTTTTAAGGGTTGAGCCCCGGCACCTATTTTTAACGAGTCCCACATTCGACCCGGGCGAGGGCCGAGAATTATAGCATGTTTATCTTTGAGAGGAAATTTAATTTCTTTACAGTAGGTAACCCACATGCTAGGCTCTATGCGGTGGTAAACTACATATTTACCGTTAATCTTTTCAGGAAGTATAATAGCATCTTTATCCCAGATATTTTTAAATGCTAGCCCTTCCCGCTGCCAATTGTGATATTTACCTTGAAGAAAATCATCCACCCTAATGGAAGCAGCAGCTATCTGAGCCATATTACCATCATAGGCAGTGTACAACATATATATTTTATCTCCAATTTGAATAACCCGGGGGTCTTCACAACCCATCCTTTCTTCCGGTATTTCTGGCGAAAAAATGGGTTCTGGTACACGTTCTGTCACCCTATATCCGTCGGTTATGGCCAGCCCAATACGAGAAATATTATCATCACCAACTGCCCGGTAAAAAAGGTATACCCGGTCATTAATACGTAAAGCTCCAGGATTTAATACATATCTACTCTCCCAGAAACTATCTTCTAAAGGCTGCAGTAAAGGATTTCCCTCATAACGCTGTAGGTGTTTACTAGGTTCATTAGTTGTTTCTTGTACTACTACGGCAACATCCTTAGGTCGAGTAGGTAACAGCGTATCAAGTAGATTCTGATTACTCTTACCGTTCTGTATATGGCGAAATACTATCTGCATAATTTCATCCGGGTCATAACCCAGTTCCTGATAAAGGAATTCTAAAAACTCATGGTTAAACCATCGGCTTTCTACGCTAGTAGTTAGGGGTGTAGGTAGGTTCACCCCCCCTTTGAAGCTATAACTGGCCCAGCTCCAACAACTACAAGTTAAAAAAGTTCCATTTTCCAGAACCTGGCTTAAGCCATAGGATTCAGCCATGAGGCGAAATATTTGGGCAACCGCTTCATTTCCGTTAGCTTGAAAATTATCAGCCAATTGTTTTATCCTGGCTACCAATCCCCGATGGTGATAGTTTTCAAATATGCTATGGGCGGAGAACTCATCTCCTCTTTGTAAACCTAACAGTGAATTGCTGGTTTTAATACTTATATTCTTTCTTTGGGCAACATTTAGAGCAAATAATTGAGAGTAGTTTTCTGCCACCGCCATACGTCTTAGCAAATTAGTAAAATAACGCATTTTAGGGTATTTCCCGCCTTTTTCCGGCTCGAGTCCCTTAACAACTATCCGAGCAGTTACCCGGTTAAGGTTAGATAGTTTACCCTGAGATAATATACCGGTACGCAGGTCTTCGGTTAGAATCAGGGGTTTAATATCTACCCACTCAAAACTCTCCGGTTTCAGATTATCCAACAGCCAAATTAAATCGCGGTCAGTATAATTCCAGCTTTCTACTAGATTAGCATAGCTTATTATATCCCGGGTATCCATCTTGTCTAAGAGCTCTGCTGGCTTGTAAATACCCATGGGAATCATTAAATTTACCGGAGGGAAACGTACAACCATTTCCCGCAGTAAATCAGAATTTATGGTAAACATTCGTTGCTGGGGAAACAGCCCAAATAGAGCATTGATGAAACTCTGCAGTCCCTGATAGTGGTGCAAGTCCCCGGGTAATAAAGAATTTAGAACCCTTTCGGCCTCGACCATAAAACTTTCTACCGCCATAATTAAAGCCTGGGGTTTTGAATCGGCACTAATTTGCAGCCGCCCCACAATAAAATTAATAAAACGTTGTTCGTAGCGCTTTCTTAATTCTTTAAAAATATTATCAGTTGCAACCATCTTCCGGTCTTTACCAGCTATCTTTTTTGGTACCACAACCGGTTTACCAGGTACATATTCCATATATCCCAGCGGTATTATGGGAGGTTTTAGTTGCTCCTGGCGGCTAAGCCACTTACGATTAAATTCAGGCTTAGCCTGCCAGAATTCGCTATTCAGGTTCATACGTATAGAATCCATCTTACGAACCATAAGTTCATTTTTTTCAGTACCAGAAGATGCGGGTAAGTAATTGCTGAAGGTGTTCATCTCTTCCATATAACTAGCTATACGACCATTATAAATTGCAGTCAGCAACGAGAGTATATCCTCTGGCGCTTCATCCTCAAATATATAATGGAGCAAGAGGTTATAAACTGCCGATACCCATACCCGGTCGGAGATATGAAAGTTATCAGCCATAGTTTCGGTAATCTCCGATACCATTTCGGGTGATATACAAGAGCTTACCAAAGTAGAGTTTTTACTGCAGCCGTTAATAAAATTAGTAAGCAGTTCCATAATAGGATAGTTAACCAGGTCTGGATTTCTAACTTCACTGCGCGCCAGAATGTCGGCAACCTTAATAACCAGCCGATTTTTAAGCCAGATAGCGCTATCCCTTTTTATAGCCTCAAATATAGTTTGAGTAATTTCATAAAATATACGATTTCTTTTTTCCAGGTTATGCTGGGCTATTTCCCCACCCAAATTTAATTCGCAAATATTTTTGTTCCAGCTTAAAGCGCGGGTTAGAAGCCAGAAATCTATCCCGTAACCACTGATGCTTTCGCCCCAGAAACGGGCCTCATGGGCCAGTTCCTCAATAAAGTCATGAGCTATAGCATAGATTCCTCCCAGCGGATCGCTTACCCGGCAGCCGTAAAAGGATTCTAAAATGGGAGCAGCAAGCATATGGGCAATACTGTCTATCCCAGAATGCCGCCTTAAGCTAGCCAAAACCATATCATATTGTCCCTGTATAGGGGTTAAAAGACTATCCAACCAGCATTTTTCCGTTTCCGCCCCCTGGGCGCCAGCCATACCGACACTAAATAATAAAAGATCAGCGTCTAAATTATTAGATATCTCCAAAATAGCCCGCACGCTCATGCCTCGCCCGCTTAGCTCAGCCGGCATCAGGAATTCTATATGCGGATGCTTGAGGTTTAATTCCTTAATAGCCTGTAAACTGTTAGCAGCCGAAATATCACCTACACAAACTATTAGCTGCCTACGACCTATCCAGGATTCCAAAACATTATCCACCGATTTTAATAAGGTCACCAGTCGCTCCTGCTCATTCAAAAAGGGTATACCTAATACCAAATCGTAGTCAGTATACTTTTGCAGCAGGGGAGCAATTTCTTGCATGGTCTGATCAAAAGCACTTTCCATATTAAAACGGGTCAACTACTTAACCCCCTTGATACATTTTTATTTCTCTAATAATTATGCTCATTTTCTAGCTTTTATATTTTATCCCTGAGCTTAAAATTTGCTATATGCTTATACGATATTTTTCGGAGAATACAAATCCAAGGTAAGATTTAGCTGCAATAATCTTTTGATAAATGCAAATCATACTATTAAGGAATCAAGTCAAAAAAGAGGTGAAAAACATGGAAACAACCATCGATAAAATTTATGAACAGGATTTTAAAAGCCAGCCTCTCTACCGTAATCAGTTTAATCTGGACGATAAGGAGCGGGCTCGGTATCTGAATACGGTGCCAGTATGGGTAAAGAAATGGCAGGAAGAATTGGATAAAATTTATTAGAGGTGTAAATCTATAGGGTCAGGTCCTTTTTATTAAACAAGTGGGCCTGGCTTATTTTATTTTTACATATCTTATATTTTATGCCTGCACTTTAAAATAGAAGCAACTTTAACATAAACTGTTTTGCGACATTTTTCGGGGAATGCTACAATCATTTTAAGGTAATATTTGTTATTGGCTTAAAATTAGACGCGGAAAAATTCAGGAAATGTACGGCTCAGTTAGGTTCATTGGAAATTTGAATGCCGAATGTCGGCTAATTTATATGTTTCCTATTAACATGGGGGGTTGTACGAGGTGTTAGGAAAGAGGTGAAAGACATGGAATTAACTATCTACGAACAAGACTTTAAAAACCAGCCCCTCTATAGTAATAAGTTTAATTTGAGTAAAGAGGAGCAGGAGCGGTATCTACAGATGGTACCTGCGTGGGTAAAGAAATGGCAAGCAGAATTAGATAAAACAAGATAAAACACATACTGCCTAGTTCTTATACCTTATTAAGCGAAATAGTAAGGCCCATTCTACCGAATGGGCCTTACTATTTTATAAAAGTTCTTCCATCTGGTCTAATAACCGGCCAAAGTACTCCAGAGCCTGTTCTACCGGTTGAGGTGTAGCTAAATCTACTCCTGTCTTTTTTAAAAGATTTAAGGGATAATCAGAACTTCCTGATTTTAAGAACTCTAAATACCGGATTACTCCAGGTTCGCCTTCTTTTAAGATTTGCTCTTTAATGGCAGTAGCAGCAGAAAAACCAGTAGCATACTTGTATACATAAAAGGCTGAATAGAAATGAGGTATCCGTGACCATTCTATTTCAATTTCCTGGTCTATTACTACCTCCGGACCAAAGTACAAGGTATTAAGTTCACGATATATTTTACATAATTCATCCGGGGTCAATCCCCCTCCGACTTCTACCTTTTCATGAATTATTTTTTCAAATTCGGCAAACATAGTCTGACGATAAACTGTGCCTCGAAATTGCTCCAGATAGTGATTAATCAAATACATTTTCTCCTGCCGATTATTGGAATTCTGTAACAAATAATCAATCAGCAGGGATTCGTTGACCGTGGAAGCTACTTCAGCTAAAAAGATGGTGTACTGGCTGTAGATGAAAGGCTGGTTCTTATTAGAGTAATAAGAATGTAGGGAATGTCCCAGCTCATGTGCCAGGGTAAATACGTCATCCAGCTTATTATCATAGTTCATTAAAACATAGGGGTGGGTGTCAAAAGTTCCCCAGGAGTAAGCCCCACTGGTCTTTCCCTCATTTTCATAAACATCAATCCAGCCGGATTCCATTCCTGCTTTAAGTAAACTTAGATAACTATCCCCCAGGGGCTTAAGCCCATTTAGAACCTGCTCCCGCGCCTGTTCGTAAGGCACTTCCACCCGGTAATCGCTTACCAAGGGGGTATAGAGATCATACATATGAAGTTTGTCCAAACCTAGCATTTTCTTGCGTAGTTTCATATATCGATACATATAATCCAGCTTGTCATGTACCGTATTGATAAGCTGTTCATATACCTTAGGGGATATATTATCCTGGTCCAAAGCTGCTTCCAGGACTGAAGGATATTTACGGGCACGGGCATAGAAAATATCCCTTTTTACACTGGAAGCCAGAGTACTGGCCAGGGTGTTTTTGAACTTACCATAAGTACTGTATAGGGCGGTGAAGGCCTCCTGCCGCACCCGCCGGTCGCTGCTTTCCATGTAGCGGCCATACCTGCCTTTAGTCAACTCTACTTCCTGCCCGGTTTCATCTTTTATAGTAGGAAATTTTATATCGGCATTATTAAACATATTAAAGATATTCCCCGCCGCACTGGACAGATCGGCACTCATGGCCAATAAGCGTTCTTCTTCCGGGGAGAGTATATGTTCCTGCTGCCGCCAGAGTTCCTCTAGAAAATGACGGTACGGCTTTAACTCCTCTTTTTCTTGGAAAAACTCCTCTATTTTTTCTACAGGTATAACGGTTATCTCCGGAATTACATAGGAGGTAGTACTACTAACCTGCACACTCAGCCGTTCAATCCGCTCGAAAAGGGTTTGATAGTGGTTATTCGCATTATCCTCATCGCGACGCATCCGGGCATAAACGTAAAGTTTTTCCGAGCGGCGCTGTAATTCCTCCAGGCGTTGCAGGACATCGTAAAGGACATCTGCAGATTCCTGCAATCGCCCTTTAAAGCTCTCTATCCCCGGCAGTACTTCCTGCACCCGTTTAAAATCTTCTTCCCAGACCTCTTCATTAGCATAAGCATCTTCCAATTTCCATTTGTATTCTTCAGCTATTTCATGGCGTTTCTTGATAACATTACTCATTTTCCTGCCTCCTCTATTAGTACCAGGTTATTTTAATCTCTCCAACCAAATACCACCAATAATTATAGCATGGTCTTATGCTAGTATTAACATTTACAGGCCATAATAGTAATGCCAAATCGGGATTTTACGAATGCCAGGGCTGTTTAGGAGGTAAGCTCTTAGTAATCCCTGGCCCAGGGAGGAGCCTGCAGGTGAACTTCAAAACGTTCACCCTTAAATAAGGAATCAATAATACTTCGCGCTATCTCCCGGTCAACTTCCCAATAGCTGGCTCCGCTGTAAGGGTCAACAAAGTGGTAACCGGGTAAGGTCTGGTTGATAATGTCATCTTCACTAAGTCCGGGTATAAGGTTGGTCAGGTAGACTATATCGTTTAAAGATATATTGCTTTGGACATTTTCCCGGAATTGAGCCATTAGTCGGGGTAAGCGGGGAATGGTCTCCTTACGGCCAATTTGCTGGGTTAATGCCTTCAACAGCCTTTGCTGCCTGGCCGTTCTACCGATGTCTCCCTCCTGGGTTTCGCGAAAACGAGCATAGGTCAGGGCCTCTTTTCCATTTAGGTGGCGATCGCCTTTTTCCAGAAAAACCCCATTGGAATAGCTCTGAAGATTAATGTCTACGTACATATCTACTCCTCCGAGGGTATCGATCATTTGTTCAAACCCCTGGAAGTTAGTAAGGACATAGTAATCCACATCTTTGCCCAACAACCGTGATACTTCTTTGCAGCTTTCTTCTGGGCCCTGTAACTGGTTGACCATATTTATTTTCCCGGTTCTATCCCTTCCTTCTATTCTGGTATCCCGAGGAATAGAGAGCAGTACGATTTTACCCAGTTCATAATTTAAACTGGCTACAATCATAGTATCACTACGAGCTTTTTTCTCTCCCTGCCGGGCATCAATCCCCATAAGAAGAATATTTACCACTTCGCCGCGGCTAATCCGGCTTTTAATGGAGCGCGGAATAACATTATTTATTTCGGCTCCCACCAGGGTCAGGCTAAGGATTAGCACCAATATGAGTCGAGGTTTTTTTATTTTCTTCAATATATTACCATCTCTCTTGCCATTTTATCGCTACTAATTTTATGTTAATAATACTGGTAACAGAACATGGTGCTTGTCTATGTAATTAAAAACAGAGGCTAATAACAAAGTTGTATTAACAATAGGCTTTAAGGACAGGTAATAGCCAGATCAGAAATATAAAAACCTGACCTGGGTATAACCCCAAGGCCAGGTTTTCTGTAGCGATTATAATATTGCTAATATCCATACATACCAGTATTATCTCCGGGTGCTTGTTCAGGCAAGGGTGATTGCTGTTGTTGCTGTTCTGGTAAAGCCTCGCTGCTGTCACCCGACGGTATATCATTATTGCTTGTTTCTGTTCCTGGTGGTTGCCCTTTATCAGTTTCCACTTTATCGATGGGTAATGGATCCCCGTCAGTCTCATCAGGATTGAGGTCACCTGGCTGCTCTCCGCTCAGGTCACCTGTACCCTCCTTGTCTTTCCCCTCATTTTCTGTAACTTCAGGGTCTTCTTCCACAACTGGCTCCAGCTTTATTTCCGGCTTTTTCTTAACCCAATTAGGCGGATCCTGGGCCACATCATACTTCTTTCCCGCAAAAAGGTCATCAATAATGCCGGCAGCTATCTTGGGGTCAACCTGCCAGTAGCCAGCTCCAGCATCCCAATATCCCGGCAGGGTCTGGGTATATATCTCCAGGGAGTCAAAGTTTTTAGCCAGTTTAGCCATAGCCAACATATCTGTTACAGGTATGTTAGTATGAACGTTTTTCGCCAGTTCAGGTAAAAGTTCCGGTAACTTCAATATAGTTTTACCTTGCAACATCTCTTCCGCCAGAGCCTTAACAAACTTCTGTTGTCTGCCGGTACGCCCAATATCTGCAGTGGGTGTACCCCGGTAGCGGACATAACCCAGAGCCTCCTGACCATTAAGCCTTTGAACTCCTGGAGAAAGGTTAATCCTGAGTTTGGGGTCAGGATCAGGGTGGGTCATATTAGGTGGAACATCCAAGGTAACACCACCTAGAATGTCAATAATCCGAGCAAATCCATCAAAGTTGGTTAACACATAATGGTCCACCCGAGTATCTAGTAAGTCACCGACTACCTTGCAGGCAGCTTCCGGACCCTGCAGATAATTTACGCTATTGATTTTGTCATAATGGTTTCTTTTAACTTCTACCCGGGTATCGCGAGGAATCCATACCATAGCAATTTTGTTGGCCTTAGTATCTATACTGGCCAGAATGATGGTATCGCTGCGCGAATTAGTTTCCATTTTGCGGGCATCAATACCCATAAATAGTATGTTAATTTGCTTACCCCGCTCTGCTTTGGCGGTTATAGAACGATCAAATGGCCCTACCTGAAGGTGGTTGCCAATAAATGCACCTGTAGCAAAGGTTGCTAAAAAAATTGTTATACAGGTTAGTATTAATCGATAATTTGCTTTAGCCCTTCCCACGATTACTCCTCTTTCTATTTTGCTGTATTGTAAACCAATCTATTTTAACAAGCATTAGAAATACTGTCTATGATAATACTTCCAGTTTAGATTTTATTGTACTGAACAGCTCCTTAATACCTGTACCGTAACGGGCTGATACACACGTCCCTTTGGAAATATTTGACTCAACCAGATCCATTTTGTTGAATATTTTTAAAATCCGTTCCTGGTCAGTTCCTAGCTTTTCCAATACATCTTCGACTACCTCAATTTTATCCAGGTAATCAGGATCCGAGATATCAATTACATGTAACAGCAAATCAGCGTCTAATACTTCTTCCAGAGTGGAACGAAAAGCCGCTACCAGGTTAGGGGGTAAATCCTGGATAAATCCTACGGTATCCGATATTAGCATTTCCTCTCCGGGAGCTACCCGGACTTTCCGTATAGTAGTATCCAGGGTCTGAAAAAGCCGATCGTTAGCCTCCACTTGTTCGCTGTGACTGCTATGTCCAATCTTACAAAGGGCATTGAATAATGAGGATTTTCCGGCATTAGTATAACCTACCAGTGAAATTAAGGGGAAGCCTGCCCGCTGACGCTGTTTTCGGTGCAGATTACGGGTCTTTTCAACCTTATCTAACTGCTGTTTAATGTCTTTTATACGCCGCCGGATTACCCGTCGGTCCATTTCCAGTTTTTGCTCACCGGCACCACGGGTGCCTATTCCTGCACCAGTCCGACTCAACTTTTTGCCCATACCCGTTAACCGGGGTAACCTGTATTCCAGAGTAGCTAACTGTACCTGCAATATACCTTCACGAGATCTGGCCCGGCGGGCAAATATGTCCAGAATAAGCATGGTACGGTCTATAATTCTTACCTCTATACTATTATCCAAGTTACGTAACTGTACCGGAGTTAATTCAGTATTAAAAACCACTAAATCAGGTTCCATCTCTTCTACCAGATGTTGCAACTCCTGCAGTTTACCCCTACCAATGCAGGTAGCACTATCAGGTTTCTCAAGAGATTGTGTAAGCACAACTATAACCCGGCCTCCAGCGGCCTCAACCAGAGCCTTCATTTCGTTAATTGAAGCTTCAACATCAATATTTTGCTTTTTTCTGTTTATTACTACGAGCAGAATTTTTTCTTCTGACAGTAGTTGGTTCATTTTAAAATCTCCTATTTTACTTATAGTCGGATATATCATCCATTATAGTAAAGCCTTTCCCTTTCGCCAACTGTCCTTATAATATGATGAGTAATTTTCCCCCGCCTGCAAACAATATAACCTAGTTAGAAAATAACGATAGGTGGAATAGTATGATGTTTACTCAGTGGCAAGATTTTGAACCGGGCAGGTGGATGTGTGAAATTGATGTACGGGATTTTATTCAAAGAAACTATCATCCTTATGATGGTGATGATTCTTTTCTTTCCGGTCCTTCGGCAAGAACTCGTAGCCTCTGGGATAAATGTCAGGAGCTATTAAGGCGGGAACGCTCCAGGAACGGAGTGCTGGAAGTAGACGCCGATATCCCAATTACTATTAACAGTCACCCTCCCGGCTATATTGATCGAGACCTGGAACTCATAGTAGGCTTGCAGACCGATAGTCCCCTAAAAAGGGCTATAAATATCTATGGCGGATTGCGTACCAGTGTTAGGGCCTGCCGGGCTTATGGGGTGGAACCACCGTCAAGCCTGATCGACTTTTTTGAAAAACACCGGCGCACCCATAATGACGGGGTTTTTACTGTTTACACCCCAGAAATGCGCCTAGCCCGTCGGGTAGGGATAATTACCGGGTTGCCTGATTCCTACGGGCGGGGTCGCATTATTGCAGACTACCGCCGGGTTCCGCTCTATGGTATCAATTATCTTATTCGCACAAAAGAAGACGACCGGGATAGCCTCAATAAAACTATGAGTGATTACTCCATACAACTGCGGGAACGCATATCCGACCAGATTAAAGCCTTGCAATCCCTAAAGGAAATGGCAGCAGCCTATGGCTTTGATATTTCCCAACCTGCAGCTAATACTCGGGAGGCGATACAATGGCTCTACTTCGCCTATCTGGGGGCTATTAAAGAACAAAACGGAGCCGCCATGAGCCTGGGCCGGGTAGCTACCTTTTTGGATATTTATATAGAAAGGGATCTGGAAAAAGGTATTATCAACGAAGAGGCTGCTCAGGAATTAATTGACCAACTAGTAATTAAGCTACGTTTGGTTCGTCACCTGCGTACCCCTGAGTATAGCGAACTTTTTGCCGGTGACCCCAACTGGGTTACCGAGTCTATAGGTGGTGCAGGCGTAGATGGTCGCCACCTGGTGACTAAAAACAGCTACCGTATACTTCACACCCTGCAAAATTTAGGACCGGCTCCAGAGCCTAATATGACTATTCTCTGGTCCAAAAACTTACCTTCTCCTTTTATTAATTTCTGCAGCCGCCTTTCCATAAAAACCAGTTCCATTCAGTATGAAAATGATGACCTGATGCGTCCCTTGTATGGAGATGATTATGGTATAGCCTGTTGTGTTTCCGCTATGCGGTTGGGCAAGGAATCGCAGCTATTTGGGGCCCGCTGCAACCTGGCTAAACTCTTGCTCTATGCCATTAATGGTGGCATAGATGAAATGACCGAAGACCAGGTAGGAAGAGAAATGCCTGTGTATGAAGGCGAATATCTGGACTTTGACCAGGTTATGCACCGCCTGAAAATACAAATGGATTGGCTGGCTGAACTATATGTAAACACCATGAATATCATCCATTATATGCATGATCGCTATGCTCCCGAGAACTTGCAAATGGCCATGCATGATAGTGATGTCCATTACTTTATGGCCTTTGGCATTGCCGGGCTATCCGTAGCTGCCGATTCTCTCAGTGCTATTAAATATGCCCGGGTAAAAACCGTACGCAATGAATGCGGGATTATCCGCGATTTTGTTATAGAAGGAGAATATCCCCGCTACGGTAATGACGATGACCGGGTAGATGAGCTGGTGGTAGAGTTAGTCCGTATGTTTATTAAATATCTCAAAAAATATCCTGCCTATAGGAATGCAGAACACACCTTATCCGTACTTACTATTACCTCTAATGTTATGTATGGGAAACATACCGGAACTACGCCTGATGGCCGCAAACGTGGTGAAGCCCTGGCACCTGGAGCTAATCCTCTGCATGGACGCGAGGAAAAGGGTGCCCTGGCAGCATGCAATTCGGTTGCAAAAATTCCCTACAAGTATGCTCGCGACGGTATTTCATTTACATTTTCCATAGTACCCGATTCCCTGGGTAAAAGTACGGCAGAACAGGTTAATAACCTACGGGGACTGTTGCAAGGTTATTTTACCAAGGGTGGACACCATATGAATGTAAATGTAATTCATCCAGAAGTGCTCAAGGAAGCCATGGAACACCCCGAACAATACCCTGACCTGACTATTCGAGTTTCCGGTTATGCCGTACACTTTATTAAATTAAGTCGGGAACAACAGGAAGAAGTAATCGCCCGTACCTTTTACCGAAGGATGTAAGGCGAAATATATTATAAATTAGAATTCTGATTTACCGTACTTCCCATTTATTTTAGCGTACGCGCCCCAGCAATCAGCATTAACTATTACCTTTACCCTGACTGAGGATGGAGCTGAGAACCTGGTTGGCCTTAGGGGGTTAAAATATACCGAAGACGTAGAATACGTATAAACGTTAGAGTTGAGGTTTTATATGAAGGGTAAAATTCATTCCATAGATACTTTCAGTACCCTGGATGGACCGGGGATTAGGACGGTTATCTTTATGCAGGGCTGCGCCTTACGCTGTAAATATTGCCATAATCCAGATACCTGGGCTGTAGAAAGCCCTGATGCCCGGGACTATGAAGTCAAAGAATTGATGGAAGTTATTTTAAAAAACCGCCCTTATTATGAAGCTTCCGGCGGTGGTGTTACATTTTCCGGGGGAGAGCCGCTGTTGCAACACCATTTTATTAAAGAAATTTTTAAATTGTGCCGCCAAGAAAAGATATCAACCGCTTATGATTCCTCGCTCTATATTAGTTCCCAGGTAGTTCTGGATTTAATTCCCTTTACTGACCTGGTACTGGCAGATATAAAACAAATAAATAATGAAAAAAGCCAATTATTAACCGGGGCCGGTAACGTGCTCAACCTGAAAAACATTAGAATACTAAACGAAAATAAGGTGCGTATCTGGATAAGGTATGTAATACTACCCAGCTGGACTGATGCATATGAGGATTTAGAAAAAACGGCCCTTTTTATCCGGGACTTACCCCAGGTAGAACGAGTGGATCTGCTCCCCTATCACTCTCTGGGCAGCCACAAATGGAAACTCTTAGACTTGGAGTACCAACTACATGAAGTAGAGCCCCCTTCCTCAAACTATCTGCAGGAACTAGCCCAGCTATTCTCTTCCCTAAGCCAGCGCCCGGTATATTTGGCGTGAATTGAGAAAGTAGAGACACTCCTTGTAACCTTCTCCCCTCACCTCTAATTTCTAACTCCTAATCCTCATCCTTTCCCTCATCATCCCAGTCTCTAACCATTCACTCCCCGCCCCATATGCTATACATTTGTTCTGTTTTTCCTGTATTTTCTGCTTCTCAGGGAGGATAATCTAAGTTTTTAGCTAACTTATGAATATAAAAGATGTATTATAGAGGTAAGTTTTACTATATTCTCGACGTATTTATGTGAAACATATTATAAGGAGGCTGAAAGTTGTGAAAAAAAGCTTTGTCTATCTCTTGATGTTGTCGTTTTTCTTGACATTTTATGCTCCAGGGCAGGTAATGGCGGCGGGAGACTTTCCTGATATAAGCCAGCACTGGGGCAAGGATTATATTAGTACTTTAGCCTCGGCGGGATACATAAATGGTTACCCTGATAATACTTTTAAACCTGATAAGACCGTTAGCCAGGCTGAATTCATTGCTGTTCTTATCAACTGTATGGGAGTTACTCCTACAGACACCACCACTAAGTATTTTAATGATACCAGCAATCACTGGGCTCGAGGTCCCATAAACGAAGCAGTAAAACGGGGAATACTAATCCCCTCGGAATATTCCAATGTACTGCAGCCGAATAGCGGCCTTAAACGTAGCCAAGCAGCAGCCATGATGGTTCGTGCTTTAGGTAAGGAAGAAAATACCGGAACTATACCCTTTACCGACCTGGCAGATGTTCAAAAGAGCATGTACTGTGGGTATATAAACACTGCATTTGACCTTAAAATACTAACCGGTTATCCCGGGGGTGAATTTAAGCCCTTTGAATATATAACCCGCGCTCAGATGTGTAAGGTGATATTGAATTTTATGGAGATAAATGCAGGAGCTCCAGTTAATTCCGGGCAATCACCAGTTGATAATAACCTGATAGGTTCTAGCCTTACTTCCATAGCTGTAGGAGATGAAGTCTTTGATTTAAGCTTCACCCCGGTGTATTTCAAAACTGACTTTACTAACACTCGGATCTATTCAATCAGTTATAACAATGATTATATAACGATTAATAGCCGTTACCGTTTTTTCCTGGATTCCAATGTTAATAATCCGGATATTGTAGTGCATAACAACCGCTACGGGGTAGACAAGTTTTTAGTATCGGGAAATAAACTGGTAGCCTATCCATCCTGTCGTAAAGTTGACTCTATCAACAATGGTACCCTCAAATACCAAGCTGATTTTGTCAAACTATATATAAACGCCACCTACACCGAGAAGTATCTTGGCGATATGGAAATTCTAGGTGCTACTACAGTAAAAATTAATGAAAAAACTTATGAACTTAATAAAGATAAGATTACCATTGAACTAGGTTCAGATTTCTACGATATTACCAGAATAGATTTCGGCTCTACTGAAACCTTGGTACGCACTGTTCCTACTGACAAGGTAATTATTAAGGGTATCGATATCAGAGATATTGCAGCTATTTTCTCTGACGATAAATCCCTGGATTTGGATAGGATAGATAGAATAGAGTTCATCATTGATGGGGAAAATTATAGCTTGTCCAATGTAATAATTGATGCTTCCGGTAATTTCACCGTACGGCAAGAGACCTTTGCTCCAGAAGATGTTGACATGATAGTGGATAATAATTATTACAAAATTGACTACCTCAGAATATTTAAGGATAAGTTTTATTTCTATTGTACTAGCAGCGAAAGTGATTACTGGGTACGCTTAAACAAAGTCTATGTTGATACGGATAAAATTAAAATTTTAAAAGATAACACGGCCTACGACATAGACCAAGTCCTGGTGATTAAGCGTAATGTAGTTCGTATCAAAGGTAAACAATATGATATTGACTCTACTTTTAAATGCATGTACCGTGATGATGTTTACGATATTGACCGGATAGATTATGATAATACTTTGGATTGCATAACCATAACCGGAACTAAAACTCAAGACAGCTATTGGGCTAACCAACCAAGTAAATATGTATTTTTTGAAAACGATTACAAATACCAGGACGGAGCAACTGACGATGTTAGCATTTACGCCGACCGGAAATGGTTAAACTTTAACCAGATTATGGTTACCGATCCAGCCCATTTCACCTATAATGGTAAAACTTATAATATGATTGGTGCCCTGGTACGAATTGGAAAGGTAGATTTTGAGATAATAGATACCGCCTGGCAAGGGCGAAACCGACTGTTAAACATTTACCTGCAAAAAATCTAACCCCATATTTAAAAGTCCAACTGCTATAGCAGTTGGACTTTTTCACTTCATAAGAGAACAATTTATGCTATAATTTTATATGCTGTGGGGGCGTGGCTCAGCTGGGAGAGCACCTCGTTCGCAACGAGGGGGTCAGGGGTTCGA
>DIRQ01000107.1:0-11895 GCA_002424365.1 Syntrophomonas sp. UBA5432
ACTTTACCGTTCTCCAATTTAACCGGATTTGCATCACCGTCTTCATTGGTGGGTTCCACAACCTCTTTAGCCATTTTAAGAATAGGTGCCAAAACGGATTTGATATCATCTTTGGAATAATAATCAGCAAAGTTCGGATAATTAAAAATCTTTTCCGTAGGTAGCCATTCTTGAATAATAAACTCAAAATCTCTTATATTTTGATATGCAAAATTAGCAGCCATATTTCTATACTCCCTCCATTTTTAAGGAGGCCCCCCCCAATATGTATTGACCAAAGTTATATATAGGCTGTATCGCTTGTTTAAGGAAGCTCCCCCTTTTCTAATTAAATAAACTTCCCCCAAAATATAATGCCTGCAGCGCAGTAACTAATAGATTCCCCCCTGATCACCCCCCAAGTTAGGACTAATCCCTACAGTAGAATATTCTAGCGGTCTTTGCTACTTTAAAATGGCTCTGACCACTTCCACCCTTATGCTATTCCGCTGTAGAGCTTCCTTTTCGCAACATAAATACGGCCAACTGCTTTAACTTAACTAGAATGGCATAAAGAATCCTTAAAATGTCTTTATTACCATACCATTCACATAATACCATTTTCTTTTACTATATATTTATTATAGCCTTAGCCCATGTATGAGTAAAGGGAAAAGGAATATACGAATTCTTAAAATCTTAAAAGTTAATAATTGCGACAAGTATGCAAGCAGCTTGTAGTAAGTATCCTAAGCCGGTTATGCACTCAACCGTTTTATAAAATGAAAAATGTCACAAAGTCAACAGGATTTTGACAAATGATGTTGAATATACATGGGGAAATAACAAATATTTATATCTTTCCTTTGAAAGGGGGGTAGGGGCGGATTTTTTCTTGATACGAAAAATATTTTCAACATATTGGGGAGGGAATTATGGCAAACGCAAACGAAACTAAGATTAGTGGTCACATTCAACAGGTAGTTGCGAATCCGTCACCACTCGGATTATTGGGATTAGCTATGGTAACCCTGGTGGCCTGTACGCAAAAACTAGGGATTACTGATGGAACCGCTTACATTATTCCCTGGGCTATATTTTTAGGTGCTACAGCCCAGTTTGTAGCCGGTTTGTTTGATTTTAAGCATAACAATACCTTTGGGGCCACGGCTTTTTGTGGTTACGGTTTCTTCTGGTTTGGCGTAGCTATGACCTGGATGATAGGCAATGGTATGTTTGGTATGCACCCAAGCGCAGTAATTGACATTAACCAACTGGGGTTTGCCTTTTTGGGCTATTTCATTTTCACAGTATACATGACCATAGGAGCTATGGGTGCTAATAAGGTACTATTTATTATTTTCTTCTTTATTGACCTGCTCTTCCTGGGGTTATTCATGAGCACCCTGGGCTGGGGCGGAGAAGCCTGGCATACGCTGGCTGCCTATGCTGAACTTGGTGTTTCCATCTTTTCTTTCTACGGCTCAGCCGCCACCGTACTGAATTCTCATTACGGATATACTGTGCTTCCCATCGGTGACCCCTTCGGTCCCTGGACTAGAGCTGCACAGTCTAAATAATTCTAAATTATTATAAAAAAAGCAGGTTTTTAACCTGCTTTTTTGTTGCCTGAAAAAAAGTTTTCACCTTTCTAGGCCATTTTGTTTTTAACCCTCTAAACCAGGAACGCCTCTTCTACTATATCCAGTACTGAGGTGTCTCCTTCCTTTACAACTTCCAGAGTTCTAAAGATATTAGGCACTATGTTTCTGACAAAATATTTAGCTGCATTTACCTTACCGTTGTAGAAGGGGTAATCATAATGGTCACTGCCCAGTTCATCAATCTTCTTCTGGGCTACTAATGCTTGTTCCAGTATAACCTGCCCGCAGATTAGCTCCCCGCTGGCTTGCAGTATCCTGGTAGCATATAGAGGCATCATGGAAATCTTTTGATTCATAAAATACGAAGCTATAGTGCTCTGGATTTCCTTATAGGCGTTAACTGCCCGCAGGAGTATGTCCATTTCTTTTTCAAAATTATCTGCACCAGCGTTAGCCGTAGCAAAGTCTTCTATATCCGCCAGCCAGTCAGCAAAAACTTTCCCCTTACCCATCATCCATTTACGACCTATCAAGTCCAATGATTGTATATAGTTAGTACCTTCCCATATGGAGTATATTTTTACATCTCTACAAAGCTCTGCGATAGGATATTCCTCGGAATAGCCATTGCCGCCGAAAACTTGCATAGCTTCAGCCGTCAATTCCCAGGCCCGGTCGGAACAATAGGCCTTTACTATGGGAGTATTAACTTCCAGCCGGGCCTTCACCCTTCTTACTTCCTCCGGATCCTTGGAATACTGGACAATGTCAAAATAGTAATAAGTCTTAAATATTAAGGCACGCATGGCTTCAACATAGGCTTTCAGGTCTAAAAGCATTCTGCGCACATCTTCGTGCTTGATAATGGGCATCCTTTCAGCTTTTGGGTTGGTCATGGGACGCCCCTGAATACGTTCGGTGGCATAAGCGACTGCATTATTGTATGCCAGGGCAGTCTCTGCCAGGGCAGCATGTCCGGTTTCCATACGGGCTCCATTCATCATCTGGAACATCTGGGCCATACCCTCGCCTCGGCCCTCAGCATCAGGAGGATTACCCAGGACATAACCCCGGCACTGGTTCTCCTCACCAAAAGCCATTACACAGGTAGCTGAGCCCTTGATTCCCATCTTATGTTCTATGCCTACACAGTTTACATCATTATTGCCGGCGATGCTGCCATCATCATCCACCCACATTTTAGGCACCGCAAACAGGGATATACCTTTGGTACCTGGTTTGGCACCTTCTACCCGAGCCAGTACCAGGTGAATTATGTTTTCCGTAATATCCTGTTCCCCACCGGTAATAAAGCATTTAGTACCCTTAATGCGATAAACACCATCTACGTCGGTAGGATAAGCCCTGGTTAACAGGTCACCCACATCGCTGCCCGCGTTAGGCTCGGTCAGGCACATGGTGCCGCCCCACTCTCCACTGTACATCTTTTCTTTAAAAAGTTTTTTAACGTAGTCATTGCCAAAGCTGGCAATAAGGCTGGCAGCCCCGGCTGTAGCCAATATATAGGGCATAAAGCCGGCATTGGCTGCTATCTGATATTCAGTACAAGCCCTAAAAAGAGTCTGCGGCAGATGACCTTCGGCTTCCTCATCCTCATTACTTCCGCCCCAGCCGTTCTGGTTTAAAAACCAGTACACTTCTTTAAAGGAAGGAGGAACTGTAACTTTTCCTTCGTTAAATTGGGCCTGAATACCTTCGTTATCATCCCTACTGGGAGCAGTAACTTCCCGGGCTACTTTTAATGCCTGATCCAGGATATTGTCTATATCATCTACGCTATAATAATCCTTAAAAGCATCAAAACTAAAAACTTTCCCCATGTCAAGCCATTCTTTTAGTATAAATTTATGATCTCGGGACGAATAAATATAATTTGATGCCAAGTATAATACCCCCTAACAACCATAATTCATAAAATATAAATTTCTAATCCCCACATATGTACCAGTTAGCATTCTAAATGGGGGCCTAACCAGCAACCAATATTAGCTCCCTGGCATTTTGGTAAAGACCCTGCGGGGGTCAACTACGTTACGCAAAGTTTCCAATATCTCATCGCTGGGAGCAGCAATAATTGGGACTTCACCCTCTGGGACCAACAACTCAAAACCGGTACAGGCCTGGGCGATTTCTACGGTCATACCCGGATTTAAACCTTTTATCCGCATCCTTTTACTTACCGGTTCAAAATCGAAAACTCCACACTGGGTTACTACCGCCACCGGACCTCCAATTAGTCCTGCTTTTTCCCGGGAATCACCACCATCCAGGTAACCAGGAGTGGTGATAAAATCTACCCTTTCAGGAAAACGGTCGGGGGTTTGCAAACCAACCAGTACTGATTTCTCAGTAAGCGATCCGATGTCATTACCGCCGCCGCTCCCTGGCAGTATAGATTTAAGATTATCATATGAACCAATAACAGAAGTATTAACATTACCATACATGTCAATTTGGGCGCCGCCCTGGAACGCAATGTCAACATAGCCCAGGGCACACTGGCCAAAGGAAGGAGCCATTTCCTGAACCATAGGAGATTTGCGGAAAGTAAAGGGACAGCCTACTGACCAGGGCATATCACCCTCCAAAGGATCCTGCCCTCCGCTTTCAAAAACCATGGTTATTTTGGGAGCATGGGTCTTGGCTGCCAATATGGCACCTACCATGGGAAGGCCGGTTCCCACGTAAACAATCTGCCCGTTTTCAATCTGCAAAGAAATGTTGTAGGCTAGCATTTCCAGGGGGTTTGCCGGTTCTATTTTACTCATAAATTATACCTCCTTCCTAATCCCTTTTTGGTATGACTTCCTGGTAAGCAAAACTAACCGCGGAATCATCAATATTTGCTTCAGCAGCCTCCATTAACCGGCGGGCATGATCCATGAAGCGGATTCCACCTAATTTTTCAATAAAGTCATACTGGTCCTTAGTATCGTATACCCAATAGTTAAAGAAATCCTCAACACTTTCCTGCTTTGGTGTTGCGCAGCGTACCAACCATTCCCACCATTCGCGAGCCCAATAATAATAACCCGGGCAGCATCCTGGCAAAGCCCCATAAGGCATGTCTACTACCGCATCTACATACCAGAAGGGTATGGAAGCACTGGTGTTCTCACGAATGGCCATCTCCGGTACTATTCTTTCCGCAGTAAGAATAACCCTGCGACAAGCTGCGGCCAGAGCTATATCATTTATTGCCGGTCCATCAATGATGGCATTACCATAACAGTCTGCTTTTTGGACATGTATTACGCAAACATCAGGGAACAAGGCCGGAATCAAACAGACTGGGTCCTTATCCTTGCCTACCGGGCTATCAATCACCTTAACATAAGGATTTTGTTTTAACATATCTGAACCCAGCAATTGTTTAGATGCAATAAAGGGGGCACCTAACTGGGCAGCTTTAAATCCTAGAGCCATAGAACCGTGACTCCAAATGGAAGCAATCTCTGCCTGTTTACTCTTTATAACCCGGGCAAAGTTTTTATCATTGCCCCTCATTTCCACCCCTATGTAAGATAAATGAATAGCCTTCATTAATCCCAACGCCATTAAGTACGAACAATTTGACATTGGTGACCCAATACCCACCAGGTTTTTTTTCTTCTGGCGAATCATTTCGAAATATGCCTGCAGCGGGGCACGTACATAAGAGAAACCGGTTTCTGCAAAAATATCTCCGTCTTGTACATATTCTGCAATGGCTTCACTTAAACTCATCCGTTTGTCAACCTTGTCCCTTTTTTTCTTGAGGTGATATTCACGGGCACCTTTAAAATCGACAAGCCGCTGCATTTGTTCTTCTGTTACATATTGGTATCCCATATAACTGGCCTCCTTTGAATAGATTTATTGATGAGAAAGCCCATGTTTTGTAAATATCACCCCCCTTTTAATTTATTTACCGGCTCCGAAGGTTAACAAACTTAACCAAAAGTTGGACCCGATTATTTTAAATAAAAATAATCGGGTAACGTATTAATTACTATAATTTTAATTATAATGGCATAACTACCTTAATTCAATTAAAAAGATAAATAAAGGAATATAAGGTAGGAATAGTTAGAAAAAAGGCGCAATCACTGGGAGTAGGGGTAAGGGGTTGGGAGGAATCAAGGGGACGGTTCTTGACTCTTGTCCCCTTGACTCATTAGACTCGCTGTTAAGTGCCGAATATGTAGGGTTATGTGGTTTTTAGTTCCAGGCCTTTTGATAATAATCCCTTAATATACTGTGACCATAAGTATCACAATCAGCAAAAGCTTCTTCAAAATTATCATACTTATTGCGGTCGTAACCGGGGAAGGCCCATCTGCCTCCCAATTCTATCCATAGTGGGGCAATACCACGGGTGGGCTTAACAAAGCGGGGGTCTACCAGGACCTTGCCTGGAGGTAACGGGTTTTTACAGGCATAGGCGTAGAGATGCTGTATATGCGCTTCCACCCCTATAGCCGGACTGGTAAATATGGCACCGTGAACCCCTGCTTTATAACAGACTTTGGTAGGATCAGCTCCCAACAAATCTTCCTCTCCGGTAGCAGCTGCACCTGTAGCACCCAGGCCGCAGTAGTTGTTTTGATAAGGCTTCACCAGTCCTCCGAATTTCCACCAACCAGTCTCCTTGGCTGCTTGACAGAAGGCAATATCTCCCTTAATACCATATTGCCTGCCGATTTCCAGGTAGAGGTCAACCAGTTCCTGTGGGGCTGATGAGTTGTTCCTCCGCATAATTTCCAGCAGTTGTTCTCTTCCCAGTTGGGCCTCACCCATGATAGTTTGCTGGTAATCGATGTTATTAACTAAAGGTTCCTCCTTATCTATTATCGGATCTTTAAAGGCCGGAGGATCTTCAGTAGGAATTGTTCCATTATTTGCTCCTTTATCTTTCACCGGATCATCTATAGCTGATGGGTTAGTAATAATTACCCGGCGATTTTTCTCATCCCAGTCAACCACCATACTCAAGTTCTCAGCAATTACTCGTAATGGAATCATAGTCCGGCCATCCAGTATAAAAGGTAACGGTTCTTCCGGTTTTATTTTAATTTCCTTGCCATCAATAAATATACCTATTCCTCGTTGAATCGGGGGGTTAACAGTACGGGGCAGGATACTGTTTACTCCGGGAGTGTTGATAATCACCCTCCGTTCCACATTTTGCCAGAAAACCTCGTAGCCTAACTCTTCACTAATAACCCGCAGTGGTACCATAGTTCGATCCTTTACTATAAGTGGCGTAACATCTGACTCAACAAGTTTGCCATCGATATGTATAGTGATGGCCTGCTCTGCCATTAACTTTGACGGTGTAAGCAGAGTGAATACTGCCAATACTAAAAATACCACTGCCATTTGCCATGCTTTACTACTAACTTTGAACAAATCATACACCTCCATAAGATTTCTACTTATTTCCTCTCAATTCACCCTCCCTGTATAAAAATCCTGCCCACACAATTAATATGGTTTTTTTCATACAAAGCTTGCAATTTTACACCAATTTATCTAAAAAGCTAGCTGACTTAGTGGGAAAACATTGATAAATAAATCATTTTTTCCCGAATTCAATAGAATATCCAAAAAATATTGTTATATAGCATCCCATAAGCAGACAAGTTTTTTAAAACTCGTGATGTATTGTTAATGTTAGCCTTTATATCTTGCAGTTTCATTATTTTTCGGGAGGAGGAGAATAACTTTGTCAGCAAAAGTAAAATATTGTGTTTCTGTTTTTCTTCTACTTACCCTGGCTGTCATGGGTTTTCTATGGAATGAAACTTTCGATCTGATGTTTTTCCCGACTATAATTATGCAAGCTCTAATACCCCTTGTAATATGCTTATTAATTGTAGCTGTTTTTCTTATATTATTAATAATTAAAATGCGTTTCAGGGAAACTTATCTATTAGCTAGCCTGGAAAACATTGGGGAAATAGTGTCCATATTTAACCCTAAAAAAAACCGATTTGTCTACGTAAACAATGCCCTGAAAGATCTGCTAGGTTATATCCCAAAAGAAGCCTTAAACCGTAATATCCTCCCTCAGATCCTTTTTAATAACCAGGATTGGCTGTTTGACAATTATTGCAATCCGAAAACTTCATCAAGAATAATTCAAGCAAAAAGAAAAGATGGTTCGTTGATATATCTAGAACACATAGCTATTCCTATTTATAAAAATGGACATATTCATAAAATCGCAATCAACAGTAGAGATGTAAGTGAACACATACAAAACGAACAGGCCTTAACTGCATCCAAAAAAATATACCAAGAATTAGTAGAAGCTCGGGAACAGGCTCAAGCCGCTAACATGGCCAAAAACCAGTTTTTAGCTAATATGAGTCACGAAATTCGCACTCCTATGATTGGAATAATGGGAGCAGTAGATTTGCTGGCCGAAAGTAAACTTACTAATGAGCAATACGAAAACATTGAAATTATCCGCGAATGTGGCGAGCAGCTACTTAGTATTATTAACGGTATATTAAATATGTCTAAAATAGAATTAGGGCTAATGGAACTACATCCCAAGGTCTGCAATCTTATTGACCTCTTTGATCGCTTGATTAATATTGTAAATCCGATGCTCAAAGAAAAAGGTTTAAACATCAAGCTAGATATTTCGTCTAATATCCCTGCACTAGTTAAAATAGATGAAAACAAACTACACCAGGTATTAATTAACATTCTTTATAATGCAGTTAAGTTTACTAACCAGGGTTATATAAGCTTTACCGCCAATATTGAATACGTAGGAAAAAATCCCTGGCTCTCATTGGCCATATCTGATACCGGAATTGGTATTCCTGACTATGCGGTAGAGAACATTTTCACCCCTTTCAGCCAGGTTGATAATTCCACTTCTCGACAGTACGGGGGTACAGGAATGGGCCTATTCATCTCCAAAAAATTTGTAGATTTAATGCAGGGTAGCATTAATGTACATAGTCAGGAAGGGTTGGGCAGTACTTTCTTTATAAAACTTCCGTTAGAAGTAATCTCTCACCTTGAAGAAAAACAAAATATCAATCCTAATTTTAATGACGATTATGAGGACAAGCTTTTAACCGACTTTACACCTATTAAGGTTTTACTCGTGGAAGATAACGATCTCAATCAAAAAATAGTATCCCAGATGTTAATTAACTATGGCTTTGACATAACACTGGCCGACAATGGGCTAGAATGCCTAAGGCTTCTACAGAAAATGCATTTTGACGTAATTCTAATGGACATGCAAATGCCAATTATGGATGGTTATGAAGCTACCCGTATGATTCGTCAGTATGAAGAATTACAGTATATTCCCATTATTGCCATGACTGCTCATGCTATGACTGGTGATCGGGAGAAATGCCTGGCTAGTGGTTGCACATCATACATAGCCAAGCCCTTTAAGGCTGAAGAATTGGCCCGGGAAATAAGAAAAAACTTCCAGGGTGTAAGTATAAATAATCCTAAACCCGATCTTAACAGTTTTATAAATGAGCTTTTACCTGATTTTATGGCTCAGCTTGAAGAAATGGTTGAAAGCCTGAAATTAGCTTTTGCTAACCATGATTTAGAGGCCATAAAGAGTATTAGTCATGATATTAAAGGCACAGCAGGAATGTATGGTTTCAGGCAGATTTCCGAAAGTGCAGCAGCAATTGAGGCAGCAGCCCGGGAAGAGTCTTTCCCCAGGATTAAAAACAGTCTAGATCGGTTATATAAGCTTCATGAACAGGCCAGTGTACAGGTGAGTTAATACTCCTAGTCGACAATAACTGCTATACGAGATCATAATTGGGTAAGAATTCTTATTTGTAGCAATGCTGAATAAGCGATATTAAGGGGGGGCTTCACTGGAATCAGCGGCTCAGGTGATATTCTGGAATTCCACTATCTTTTAACCTGTATTATTAATTTGTTTTCGAACAAGGGTTTTCATAGTGGAACCATTATTAGGATGTTATGATGTCACTGGTATTGATAGGGGCACCGTGGCCGGGATAGATAGTCTTTACTCCCCGGCCTTTTAATATGTTCATGCTTTTTATGAATTTGCTCCGATCGTGTAGAAATGGGGCACAGCGAGGTTTTCCTCTAAAAAGATATTGCCTAACAATCAAATCACCGGTAATCGCCCGACCATTCGGTAAAAACAGCGAAGCTGAGCCAAGAGTATGCCCGGGAGTAGGTAGTATAAGGCCCTTGACCCCAAATTCCTCAAGTTCCAACTTCTGTTTGAACTCTATATCAGCTTCTATACCATAGCGTTTTTTGACTTTAAGGTGCTTGCCCACCAGCTTAATTGCACCAGCAATCGAATTAAGCGGATACAGCGGTGCCTGTACGCCCTGGTTAAGATAAAGAGCATCTAAACGGTGAATAGCTATGGGCGCTTCTATTTTCCTTCTTAATTCGAATACACTACCATAATGGTCAACATGACCATGAGTTATAAATATAAGGCTAATATCGGTTTTTTTGACCTCGTTTTTTTCCATAGCCTTCAGAATCCCCTGGCTAAATCCTGGATCACCGCTGTCTACTATTATGGTTCTCTCTCCTATTACCAAATAGCTATTTGCAAAACGTAAAGGTATTCTAACAATTCTGATCTCTGCCATCTGGAAACCCTCCCAAAACATATTGGTACTATAACAAAATTTATCTTGTAAATAATCTGGAAGTTACAACATGATTAATTTTCTAGAGTGAGGGGTAAGGATTGTAGGGGAAACATTTAAGTTTACCATACAGGTTACGTGCCTACCCTACGCTTAACTCCTCACTCTAACCTGCGAGCCTACGTATGTATTTGCTTTTACGTTTATTTGTTCCTTGACACCATATAATAATATTAGCTAAGCTGGTTAAGAAATTGTCTGAATATTTCGACTAAGGAGGTTTTTATGTCCAGGATATTAATTAGTGATAGCACTTCATATTTACCTGAAAATCTGATAAATGAATATGGCATTATTATAATACCTTTAAACCTTCACCTGGAAGGAAAATCCTATAAGGAAGGCCGCGATATCAGCCACGCAGAATTTTATAATATTTTCAAGTCTAGCAAAACGTTTCCTACTACTTCCCAGCCATCTGCAGGCGAGTTTCTGGAAGTGTTTCAACGTCTCAGCTGTGATGATGAAGCCTTGGTAGTTGCAATATCATCTGAACTCTCGGGAACAGTACAGTCAGCCCTTATGGCCCGAAATATGTTGGAAACTCGGCTTCAGAAAAACATTCATATAATAGACTCTCGTTCCTCTTCCATGGGTATGGGATTTCAATTGTTAAAAGCAGGCGAGATGTTTGCCCAGGGACGAACTATGACTGAAGTTATAGAAGAAGTAGAGAGAATAAAAATTCAGCAGGAAATATATTTTATAGTTGATAATCTGGAATATTTGGTGCGAGGAGGTAGGCTTCGCAAAAGTAGTGGCCTTATCGGCAACCTGCTGCAATTAAAACCAGTTTTAACTGTAAAAGAAGGTAAACTAGAGTTGTTTGACAAGGTTCGCACTTCCTCCCGAGCCATAAAGCTTATGATACAGCAGGTAGAGAAAAATAAATCATGGCTGGAACAACTGGCAGTTATTCACGTTCAGGCCGAAGAACAAGCATTGAAACTGCAGCAGGATTTGCAGGAACAATACGGTATTACCGCTCTTATAAGTGAGGCCGGACCGGTTATCGGTGCTCACACCGGTCCTGGCACACTGGGTATAGCCTTTTGCTAAAAGAAGATGACGGAACGGCACAGGGGCCGTTCCCTACACAAAACAATCTGTTACAGCGCCTATTATTTTACTAATCCTACGTTTTTTACTATCTCTATTATCTGGCGGTGTTTGTTCATGGTGTAAAGATGAATTCCTTGCACTCCGCTGGTAAGTAGATCGTCTACCTGCATACTGGCATATTCTATACCCGCTTTTTCCATACTAGTAGCATCGTGTTCATATTTATCGACCAATTGTAATAGCGGAGCGGGGATGGAAGCACCGCAAAGATATATAGTCCTGCGGATTGACCGAGCATTTAGTACCGGCATTATTCCTGGTATTACCGGGCAGTTAATGTTAACTGCCCGGGCTTTGTCGATAAAATCATAGTATATGCGATTATCAAAGAAAAGCTGGGTAATTAACAAATCTACCCCACAATCAACCTTATGTTTAAGATTACGCAAATCATCTTTTAGACGAAGACATTCGGGGTGACCCGCAGGATAAGCCGCGGCTGCCACTCCGAAATCTGCTTTTTGGCGAACATCATTAATTAGCTC
>DIRQ01000107.1:12162-16012 GCA_002424365.1 Syntrophomonas sp. UBA5432
CCTCATGGGCCAACTGATCCAAAATCTGGCCTACTTCCGATCGAGTATGACGTACGCAGGTCAGGTGAGCCAGGGATTCGATTCCATAGTCCTTCTTTATCCGAGCAGCTATCTCCACTGTCCGAGCCCTATTGCTTCCCCCGGCACCATAGGTGACGCTGATATACCCGGGGTTAAGGGTCTGCAAATGGTCAAGGGTTTCAAATATAGTTTCCAACGGGTAGTCCACCCGGGGAGGAAATATTTCCAGAGAAAGAATCGGCTTTTCCCTGCCATACAAATCAAGAATTTTCATTTAAACCCCTCTCCCCCCTGGTCAGTGCTTACAAATTTTTAATTAATTCATTAGCAAACTCTGAACATTTTACTTCGGTGGCACCTTCCATAAGCCGGGCAAAATCATAGGTTACCACCTTGCTGGCAATAGTCTTTTCCATGGCCTGAATTATCAAATCAGCAGCTTCGTCCCATTTAAGATGACGTAACATCATTTCTCCCGACAATATTACTGAAGATGGATTTACCTTATCCATATCTGCATATTTTGGTGCAGTACCGTGAGTAGCTTCAAATATGGCATGTCCGGTAACGTAGTTTATGTTAGCCCCTGGAGCTATGCCGATACCACCTATCTGGGCTGCCAGGGCATCTGAGATATAGTCACCATTAAGATTAAGAGTAGCTACTATATCAAACTCAGCCGGGCGGGTTAATATCTGTTGTAAAAATATATCGGCTATGGCATCCTTAATTATTATCCGGCCTTCATTTTCTGCCTGCTGCTGGGCTGCATCGGCAGCCTTTTCTCCTTCTTTTTCCTTTATCCGGTCATATTGTTCCCAGGTAAATACATGATTGCCAAACTCATTTTCAGCCACTTCATATCCCCAGTTTTTAAACGCGCCTTCCGTAAATTTCATAATGTTACCCTTGTGAACCAGGGTAACACTTTTACGCCCATTTTCCAGGGCAAATACTATAGCTGCACGCACTAATCGCTTAGTTCCCTCTTCCGATACTGGTTTAATACCAATTCCCGAAGTCTCTGGGAAGCGTATTTTAGTTACCCCCAACTCCTCCTGTAAAAATTGAATCAGTTTTTTAGCTTCCTGGGAATCGCGGGAATATTCGATGCCGGCATATATATCCTCGGTGTTTTCCCGGAAAATAACCATGTCCACAAGTTCCGGCTGTTTTACTGGTGAAGGTACTCCATTAAAATAACGTACCGGGCGTAGGCAGGTATACAAATCCAGTTCCTGACGCAACGCTACATTTAGAGAGCGTATTCCCCCACCAATTGGCGTGGTCAAGGGTCCTTTAATAGCAATTATATATTTCCGAATGGTATCTATAGTATCCTGGGGAAGCCATTCTCCCGTCTGGTTAAATGCTTTTTCTCCGGCATAAACCTCTTTCCATACTATTGATTTTTGTCCCTGATAAGCCTTATCCACAGCAGCATCTAAAACCCGAGAGGCTGCTGCCCATATATCAGGACCGATACCATCACCCTCAATAAACGGAATTATTGGATGATCAGGAACCTGCAGTACCCCATATGAAACCGTAATCTTTTCTCCTTGCATAAAGCTTCCTCCTTAAAATATAAATTAAACGCAGATTTATAATGATTTGTAAAATATTAAATAAAGAGAAATACGGAGTATTTTCAACGATAATTTTTAAGTTTCAGTACTCCGATGGGTAGCCCAATACCCACACTTAATCTTTGCTCAATTAATAGTTATTTAATTAGTGCTGAGTTTTTCGTTCAATCGATTATAAAAATATATTGAGAGCATTTAGATTATAAATTAATTCAGTGTATTCAATGTCTATTTTAATCGAAATTAAAGGTACCATATTTTTTGAAATGTTCGACCAGGCCGCCTTCGGAAAGAATCTGCAGCATTACCCCGGGCAAAGGCGCAATCTTAATATCTATGTTTTTAGTCCGATTATGCAGTACTCCAGCCTCCAGATTAATCTCCAGCTCGTCACCTTCATCAATCTGATCAGTATTGCATTCAATTACTGGCAAACCTGTATTTATACAATTGCGGTAAAATATGCGAGCAAAAGACTTCGCTACTACAGCACTGATATCTGCATTAATGATTGCTAATGGTGCCTGTTCCCTGCTGGAGCCGCAGCCAAAATTGCGGCCTCCGACAATAAAATCCCCTTTATTAACCTTGGAGTAAAAATCCGGGTCCAAATCCTCCATTACATGTTTGGCCAGTTGTTTCATATCCAGAGTCTTAAATTTATGCCGCCCAGAGATTATATAATCAGTATTAACGTCATCACCAAATTTGTGTACCTTACCTTTTAAGTCCATAGTTCTCCTCCTGAAAATCAATTGAAACTTCTTAAACCCCATGCCTTAGAACATACTCTAAAGAGCATACGCAACTACTGACGTAAAACAGGTTATCGGGTTGCCAAAGTTAGTATCCTCACCCCCTTCCCTCTGACTCCTCACTCTAAACAATTAATCACACTCTCTATTCATAGTGATTTACTAGACAACTTCGTTATCAACGCCTATTTTACAATAGATATTCCCTGGGGTCGGTAATTTCCCCTTGCAAGACTGAGGCTGCTACGGTTGCCGGTGAACCCAGGTATATGAAAGCCCGGTTGTTACCCATACGCCCTTTAAAATTACGATTAGCCGTAGATATGACATTTTCTCCATCCGAGGGTACGCCGTTATGAGTACCCACACAAGGACCGCACCCTGGTGTTACTACGGCTGCACCAGCTTCAACAAATATCTCCAATAAACCTTCGCGCATAGCTTGCAGCATTATCTGCCGGGAGGCAGGTGCTACAATTAAGCGGGTATTTTTATCTATTTTATGGCCCCTTAAAATCCGAGCTGCAATACGCAGGTCTTCCATCCGACCATTGGTGCAGGTACCTATAACCCCCTGCTGAATCGGGGTTCCAGCCACCTGGCTTATAGGGGCAACATTGTCCACAGTATGGGGCCTGGCTACCTGCGGTTCCATGTTAGAAACATTATATTCTTTCACTTTTGCGTATACCGCATCAGTATCTGGATTAGTAATTTCAAACTCTTTCTGACTATGAGCCTTTACCCACTCTACTGTCTTCTGGTCGGCTTGCATCAATCCGCATTTGGCCCCCATTTCTATGGCCATATTGCTGATAGTAAATCGTTCTTCCACCGATAAAGCATCAATGGCCTCACCCAGGTATTCCGCGGCCATATAGGTAGCTCCATCAGCAGTTACATCTCCAATAAGATAAAGAATTAGATCCTTGGAAAATACGCCCTCAGGCAGGATTCCATTTAGTACGAATTTAAATGTCTCCGGCACCTTAAACCATAGTTTGCCGGCAATTAAACCAGCCGCTAAATCAGTTGATCCCACCCCGGTTGAGAAAGCATTTATGGCTCCATAAGTACAGGTATGGGAATCTGCTCCTATTACCAGGTCCCCGGAAACTATATGGCCCTGTTCCGGCATAAGTTGGTGACAAACACCATCACCTATATCATAAAAGTTAATTCCCTGTTCTCCTGCAAAAATCCGCATTTGCCGGTGGAGCTCGGACACCCCCTCAAGGGGACTGGGGGCACTGTGGTCTATTACCATAGCTACCCGGGAAGGATCAAAAACCTTGCTGGCCTGCATTTCCGCAAAAGCCTTGATAGCCAGGGGAGAAGTCCCATCCTGCCCCATAACAAAGTCCAAGTCGGCAATCACTATATCACCGGCCTTGACATCCCGACCACTTTTTCTACTTAAAATTTTCTCAGCTATTGTCTTCCCCAATGCTTTTACTTCTCCCTTCATAAATTACATAATGTTGA
>DIRQ01000106.1 GCA_002424365.1 Syntrophomonas sp. UBA5432
AAGCGGCATTACTTCTTCCCCCTTAAAAGACAGCTACAATTAATTATATTTTAGGGCTATTTAGATTAATCTAAGGGCGGCCTTAGATATATCTTCGACCGCCCCGCCTTTTCAATGTTATTGATTGGAACTCCTTTCTAACTTGCGAATAACATCGTTTAATTTATCAATATTATCCCCGTAACCGGCCCAGTCACCTTCGCGTAGATGTTGGTTAGCTTGGTCATAGTACTGTCTAGCCAATTTAGCTAGTTTGGCTATATCATCAGTACCACTGTCTGCTACTTCAGGTGTTTTGGTGCCCTCTCCTGCCAGTGTTGTTATCGGTTTTTTGTTAAACAGTTTGGTCAATGCTTTGTCCAGTGAAGTTTCCATAACTATTTCATCACCAAAACCGGCAATAACCCGTTTTAATTCCGGTATGCGGCTATTTTCTGCCTGCAGGTACAGTGGTTCCACATATAATATTGAATCATCCATGGGTATGACCAACAGGTTACCTCGATATACCCGGGAGCCTTGCTGATTCCAAAGGCTGAGCTGCTGGGAAATATCCGTATCCTGATTAATCCTTGACTCCAGTTGTTCTGGCCCGTAGATGGTTTCTTGTTTAGGGAAATTATATACCAGGAGCTTACCATATTCGTCTCCATCCATCCGCGCACACATCCAGGCAGTCATATTGGGACGACTTTTTGGAGTAAAGGGCAACATCAATATATATTCTGATTTCTCAGATCCCGGTAAACGCATAATAATGTAGTAAGGTTCCATGGTCGTCTGTTCGTTATTTACAATTTCTTTTGGTATCAACCAGGGGTCTTCTTTGTTATAGAATACATAAGGGTCAGTCATGTGATAGGTCTTATATATTTGTGCTTGAACCGAGTAAAGGTCTACCGGATAACGTACGTGCGCCCGGAGACTATCGGGCATATTCGATAAGGGCTGGTACATACCCGGGAATATATTGCTGTAAGTTTTAATTATGGGGTCTGAAGGATCAGCTACATAGAATTTTAATTCACCGGTGTATGCATCGCAGGTTACTTTAACCGAGTTACGTAAATAGTTGTTGCCATATTGGTCAAAAGGCTGGGCATATGGATACCTGTTACTACTGGTGTAGGTGTCAAGTATCCAGAATAACTTGCCTTTATCATCGATTACTATATAGGGATCGCTGTCAAAGGACAGATAAGGTGCAATCTTTTTAGTGCGGTCAATAATATTACGGTTCATCAGAACCTGGCTGTTATTGTCTATATCACTGGAGAGAATCATCTTATAGTCTTTCAGCACCCAGCTTAGAACTAAACGGCGGCCAAAAGAGTTTATTTTAATTCCATTTTTGCCCTGATAAGTTGAGTAGACATTAGTATCTTCCTCAGGATAATCAAATTCTTGTTGTTCGGTATTAACAATTACATAAGAGTCGGTACGTTCACCAAAGTATATCTCCGGACGGGTTACCTTTAATGAAGTACTAAAACGTGGAGGTATATCCTTAATAAAGAAATTGGGGAAACCTTCCTGAGCCACTTCATTAACCGGGCTTACCACTGTACCGTAGCCATGTGTGTACATCAGCTTCTGGTTAATCCAGGTTTTAGCCTCCGTGTTAAGGTTATTTTGATCCAGTTCGCGAGCGGAAATCATAACCTGACGGTATTTTCCATCAATCATATAGCGGTCAATATCCATATCATTAAACACATAATAAGGCCTCAGTTCCTGCAGGCTTTTATAGGTATCGGTTAGTGGCTGCCAGTCCCAGAGTCGGATATTAGTTATAGTGTCCTGATTATTAGGGCTCTTAATATCAAGGTCATAATCCACGGTAAAATTACGGTTCTGAACTTTATCCAGGCCATAAGCTTGTCGTGTGAACTTAATGGCTGCCTGGATATAAGGCTTTTCCCGGTTGAACTCGTTAGGCTGTACTACCAGTTTCTGCAACACTACCGGATAAATACCGTTCATAACTATAGCTACTATTATCCAGGCCCCGATGCCAAATAGTATCCAGTTCAGTTTTTTAATAAAGATATTTGCCAGTATAACCAGGGCAACAATTAGGGATACGATTAACAATACTTTGTAAGCCAGCAGTTTAGCGTGAACATCAGTATAAGTGGCTCCGTAAACAAGACCGGCAGGGGAAAATAATATTTCGTAGGCTGATAATTTGTAACCGATAGCCTTAACGGCAAAAATTGCCGCAAGCAGTATGGCTACATGGCTTTTGGCAAAGGTAAACTGGCGCCAGTCACCAAATAGCAACTCGGTCGATGCATTTAACATATAAACAAAGCCTACTACGACCGTAGTTAAAACTAAAGCTGCCATCAAGGTCCCGTAAACAAAGCGATAAAAGGTGAGGTTAAAGAAATAAAAGCCGATATCTTTAGAGAAAATAGGGTCAACGGTACCCATAGGAACCCGGTTAATATATTGCTGAACCACTATCCAGTTATCAGCTGCAGTAGAACTAATCATTAGGGCACCCAGTATACTGACACCAAGAAATACCCATCGAGCCATTTTGCCATGAAGAAATTCTTGAAAGGGGCTCTTTTCTTGATTTAGATAAATAATCTCGCGTCCCTCATCAGTTTCATCAGGACGTATATATTCCCCCAGATGCCTGCGGGTTAACCTGAGGTTAACGTAAAACAACAGTAGAGTTAGCAAAAATACCAGCAGGTATATACCTACCCGGTTAAGTAATAGGGTCTTAAATACATTACTAAACCCTACCGAGCTAAACCAGAGCCAGTCTACATAGAGTGCTGCCAGGAATGATAATACACCTAATAAAACCAAAAAAACTACCAGATTTATCGTACCCCTGTTAGACCTGGTATCCAATAACAAAACCCCCTTCTCCAAATTATGACTTATACAACGAGATTTTTAAGTGTATATTTTTTTAAGCAATGTTTCCTTGCGTAAGCTCGGACAAACGCAGTTCTGTTCGGGAGGGAGCTGACGCAAAAACTCCACTACTATTTTCGCCATGTTTATACTCTCATTATAATATATCTCTGCTAATTCTTCGTGTTTCCATGGAGCAATTATGCCTTCGGCATAATTTACCACCAGATACAGTCCTGTATAACAGGCCCCTATTTCCCGGGCCAGATATACCTCAGGACAAATGCTCTGCCCTACTACATCCCCCCCGGCCATTTTAAATAATCCTACTTCAGCCGGGCTTTCAAAATGCCTGCCATCGGTATTAACATATATCCCCCGGTCAAATACCCTTCCCGGCCAGTTTTGTTCTGCTAACCGGTATAATAGTTCACTCATAGCTGGACAAATAGAATCGCGCATAACCAGCAGGTGGCGATCCTCCAAACCTACATCTTTACGTATGGAAAAATCCATATAATCATGGGGTATAATTAAATCCCGAGTTTTTAGCAGGTGGTTAATAGCACCCACCCCACCTTCGGCAACAATCCGCTTTACCCCTGCCTCGCGCAGAACCCAGAAGACCTGGCGGGAAGCATCGGCCCGGCTTACTCCCTTTCTCCAGCCGTGCATACGGCAGGTTAAGACCTTTTTATCCCCTTGTTCTCCATTTATAATGAATTCCTTAAATTCCGGGCTCTTACCCCAGGGAGTATCAAAAACCAAATTCCGGTCCCTTAATTCCACATAGTCCAGGCCTAAACTTTCAGGGACTTCAATATTTAAAGTACTGGACCCGCCAATCAGAGCAAAATCACATTGTGGCACTCTCATACCAACAACTCCTTATTCTACTAGTATTCTTCCAGTATACGGTAGGTGGTATCTCGTAAAGCAGGTTTGCGGCCTGTGGCCCGAATGAGATTGATCATCTCTTCCTGGTTCATTTTATATACCAGACCAGCTGAGCGTACCACATTTTCTTCTATCATGATGCTGCCCAAGTCATCACCGCCAAAAAGTAGAGATAGCTGGCCGATTTGTTTTCCTTGAGTAACCCAGGAACCCTGAATATGCTCAATATTATCGAGATAAAGCCGGGATAAGGCCAAAAACCGCAGATAAGCCAGTGATGAAATCTTTTTCCCCATTAGTTCGTTATTACCAGGCTGGTAGGTCCACATTATAAAAGCGCGGAAGCCTCCGGTCTCATCCTGTAAACTCCTAATCTTTTCAAGATGATAAATGCGGTGTTGCAGGTGGTCAATACTACCCATCATCATGGTAGCAGTACTTTTCATACCTATCTCATGAGCGGTTCTCATTACTTGCAGCCATTGCTGGGTATTTATTTTTCTGGGGCTGATATGTTTTCTAACCTCATCATGTAATACCTCTGCCCCACCTCCGGGCAGGGAGTCCAAACCTGCTTTCTGTAAACGGATAAGAGTTTCCTTTATATCGAGATTAGATATCTTAGCAATATATACAACTTCTGGAGCAGTGAGCGAGTGAATAGTTATGGCATAACGTTCCTTAATACTGCGGAAAAGATCTTCAAAAAAATCTATTGTCAGGTTAGGATTAAGTCCTCCCTGAATCATTAGCTGGGAGGCGCCCAACTCTACAGCTTCTTCAATTTTTGCAAACAGGGTATCCTTGTCTATGACATAAGCATCAGCATCATGCTCGTGCCGATAAAAAGCGCAGAATTTGCACTGGCAGCTGCAAATGTTGGTGTAATTAATGTTGCGGTCAATAATAAAGGTAGCTATATTATTGGGGAAACGCTTTTCCCGGGCCTGATTAGCAGCCTGCCCCAGGGTTAAAAGGTCACCATGCTGATATAAATAAGCAAATTCCTCGTTGCTCATACGCTGCCCGTTGAGTATTTCTTCTAATAATTTTGATATCTGCAAATTTACCTCCTAAGCAGCTATATATCCATAATCTCCATGGGAGGAACTTCATCAATTAGTCCCTGGTTTTTAGCTTCTTTATAATACTGCAGTAGCCCTTCCTGTTTACCCCTATCAAAATCGAAACGCAGACTATTAAAATAATCTATCAGGTAATCAGCAGTAAAATCTTCCCACTGCGAGGCTTTTGCCGCACAGTGTTGTATGTTTTCTAGGCTAAATCGTATCGAATCAGTGAAGGTATTCTTTATGAGCTTTAACTCATCCCGGTGATTCTGCGCAAAATCGCGGCGGATAGCCCAAACTGCAAAAACCATAGGCAATCCAGTGAATTTTTTCCATTCCTGACCTAAATCATATATAAAAAGGCGATCCTGATTTTTATAGCGCGCCCGCAGGGCATCATCGCCAATTAACAGGGCAGCATCGGCTTCCATTAACATGGCTCCAAGCTCCGGGGCTGATTGAAAATAATCGGGGGAAATATTATAGTAACGCGCCATAATAATGCGTAGCAGTGCCTGGGAGGTTGCCGAAATATTAGTAAGAGCAATTTTTTTATTATGAAGCTCATTAATTGGTATTTTAGAGAAAAGAAATATGCTTTTAACGTCCCCGTCAGCGCTAATTGAGATATCAGGCATTAAAAGGTATTCTCTATAATTGCGGGCATAAGCAATGGACGATATTGGCGCTAAATCAAGAATATTATCAGCCAGCATATGGTTTAAATCAGTTGGATTACCCTTTATTAGCTCAATCTCTAACAAAAACTTCTTTTCAATTAGTCCATAAAAAAGCGGGAAACAATTGATAAATTGTATGTGTCCTACTCTTGGTTTCATTTAATGCTACTCCTCATCTTCATCTCTCACCATTTGTCCTCAACTTGCTAAAATATCTCGATAATATTATACAGGGTATCCCGTTCTACCGGTGTATACCCACTTTCTCGAATTAGTTCAATAATAGTACCTTTATCAATGCCTTTTTCAGTCTGCGCTCCGGCGGAATGCATTATTCTTTCCTCAACTATGGTACCATCCAGGTCATCAGCCCCAAACTCCAGGGCTATCTGGGCCAGGGGGATACCCAGCATAATCCAGAAGGCTTTAATATGATCAATGTTATCCAACATTAAGCGGGCTATAGCCATAGTTTTTAAATCATCAATAGCACTGGTTCTTCTTATATGGCTCAATTTCGTATTTTCAGGTAAAAAAGGCAAAGGGATAAATGATTGAAAACCGGGGGCTTGATCCTCCAATTCTCGCAGGCGTATAAAATGGTTTATGCGGTCCTCAATGCTTTCCATATGACCGTAGAGCATAGTACAATTAGTTTTAATCCCCAGTTCATGAGCAGTCCGGTGCACTTCCAGCCAATCATCACTCATGGCTTTACGGGGGCACAGTTCCCGCCGGATGTCATCGTTAAATACCTCGGCCCCTCCCCCGGGCATGGAACCCAGACCAACTTCTTTCAGAGTTGTAAGTACTTCCCTTACAGACAGGCCGCTAATCTGAGCAAAATAAAATATCTCTACCGCGGTAAAAGCCTGGATATGAATATGGGGATAAGCATCATGTAGGCGTCTTATCACTTCAACATAATAGTCAAAAGGCTTTTTTGGATGCAGAGCACTAACTACGTGAAATTCAGTTATACCATAATCAACTGCTTCTGCCCCGAATTCGAAGGCTTCTTCCGGGCTCATTACATAAGGTCCGCCATTGCCATTTTCTTCAACCCCAAAAGCGCAAAAGTGGCACCGGGATATACATATATTGGTCAGATTTATATGACGATTAACATTAAAATAAACATGGCGTCCGGTTTTCTCCAGTTTCCTGGCCCGAGCTATCTCCCCAATAGCCAGTAAATCATCAGACTGGTAAAGGTATATACCATCTTCTTTATTTAACCTGATATGCTGGGCAACCTTATCCCCTATTTCCTGCAGTTTTTTATCCATTATCCCTCTCCCCGACAATATGCATGCTACTTCCTTTATCGTTCTATTGGTTATGTAATAATGAAATTATACCAGATTTAAATATAATAGGGCATTATCCTTGTTTTTCTGCATAAGTTATCTAGGATAAGCAAAACTTAGCACTCTAAACAAGAGCTTAAGTACGCTATTGTGTCTGGTTTCCAATAAGGTTAATTGCGTTTCCTAATATTTCGTCAACAACAGCGTAGCCTATTAATCCAAACATATATTTAGCAACATTGTTTTTATACTACTCAAATGCGGTTTCGGTACCATAATTTTTTTAAAAAAAGAAAAATAGCCTTAAGAATAAAACTTAAAGCTATTTAACAACTATTTACTATTGCGGTTTTTTTGTTCCAGATTATATTTAAGAAATTCTACCGGGTCAATTTCTTCACTAAAAGTTAAGGCCCAGTCCAAACGTTTAATTACTTCTTCAGTATTTCCTGAACCAGTATAGATTAGTGGGTCGCATGACAGTTTTTCCAAGAAAATAGCCAAATCCAGAGCCATGTCCTCTATTTCAGCGATACCTTTTTTTAGTCGCAATAGATCTCTTTCATTTTTTAACTCCAATGATTTCTGATGAATATCCATTATAGTATCTTTAATTATTCCTGCCGGTAAGAAATTAGTCATATCAATACTCCCCCACTTAAGGGTAATTGATATATGTTTCGCTATGTGCTGTCTACTATCCTTTTTTTTCTAAAGCTAACTCCAGCAAACGTTCTAGTAAATCTTCATAAGATATGCCAACTGCCCGAGCAGCATCTGGTACCAGGCTCATATCAGTTAAACCGGGTATGGTATTAATCTCAAGAATATATGGCTGGCCTTGGCGGTCTACCATAAAATCTATACGGGCAAATCCCTTACAGGATAGTGATTTATAAGCCTCTTCACTTATCCGGCAAATCTTATCCTGTAATTCCTGGTTAATTCGGGCAGGAACAATATGTTCACACATACCTGGTGTATATTTGGATTCATAATCGTAGAATTCATTACGGGATGTTATTTCGATAATGGGTAGAACACAAGGGTTATCATTACCAATTACACTGGCGGTTAATAAAATACCATCTATGTATTTCTCTACTAGTACATCATCATCGTATTGAAAGGCTGCCTCTATAGCAGGAAGTATTTCTTCTTCTTTTTTAACAATATAGGTGCCAATGCTGGATCCCTGGGTGGCAGCCTTTACTACCATAGGTAAACCAAATTTTTGCACCATGGAACGAACTACAAAGCAAGCCCGGTCAAAGGTATTTTTCTTTATAATTATAAAATCAGGTGTAGGTAATCCCTCATAACTGAGAAGTTTTTTGGTTAATATTTTATTCATACATATTGCACTACTAGTAACTCCGGAACCGGTATAAGGTATGCCCAATAAATCAAGATAACCTTGAACCGTACCATCTTCCCCGTTTTTGCCATGCAGGGCAATAAACACTACGTCAGGGGCTATATCTGCTATTTCGTTAAGGGTATCCTTGTTCAAATCCAGGGACTCAACCTGGTATCCTTTCTTCTGCAATGCCGTACAAACATTAACGCCACTTTGTAATGATATTTCTCTTTCCTCGGAGGTGCCGCCCATGAGTACCAGAACCCTGTTCAATTAATTCACCCGCCTTAATTTTTTATTAAATACTAACCTCTTAATAAAATACTTTCATATGTGTAATAATATTCTTTGGTTTAAAGGGATATTACTAGCTGGCAGTCAATTCAAGTTAAATCATAACTCTAAATAACAGCAGGTTCAAGCGCTTGCCATAACAAGTATTAAATATATATTATACTAATAAGGAAACAATCTGGTTAATCCCCTTCTACCCTCCATAAAATCTGTTGAAGAGCTTATAGTAATATGTTAGAATAATATCTGTCCGTAAGACACAGGGGAGTAGCTCAATTGGCAGAGCATCGGTCTCCAAAACCGAGGGCTGCGGGTT
>DIRQ01000039.1:0-16482 GCA_002424365.1 Syntrophomonas sp. UBA5432
TAAAATTAAAGGTAATATTTATAGGTGGTTAGGGAATGAAGATTGCTATTGACGGACCAGCCGGCGCGGGTAAAAGTACCGTTGCCAGAAAATTAGCTCAAGAACTTGGATTTGTATATATAGATACCGGGGCTATGTACCGGGCTTTAACCTGGAAAGCGCTGCAAAAAAAAGTTGACCCCGGGAATACAGAAGCACTTTATGAGCTTGCTAATAATATAAGGATTCACTTCGAATATCACTCAGGCCACCAGAAGGTTATATGTGATGGGGAAGATTTAACTGCTACCATCCGTTTACCAGAAGTAAGTGCCTTGGTTTCCACAGTTGCCTCTCATCCAGCTATTCGTAAAATAATGGTAGAACAACAGCAAGAGATGGCCCGTAGCATATCCGTAGTTATGGACGGACGTGATATCGGAGAGTGTGTATTACCAGATGCTGAGTACAAGTTCTTTATAACTGCTAGTATTAAAGAGAGAACCAATAGGCGGGCAGCTGAGCTTAGTAATAGTGGGTTTACTATTGATTATGATACCATCTTACAAGATATTACCCAACGTGATAAAAGAGATTCAGAACGGGAAGTAGGGAGTCTAAAAATATTAGATGAATCAATAGTTATTGATACTAGTACTTTGACTATAGAACAGGTCTTGCAAAAAATGCTGGCCATTATTCAGGGGGAATGAAATGGTATATTTCTTCGCTCGGGGTATATGTAGACTATTATTTAGTTTATTAGGTTTAAAAAAAGAAGGCATAGAGAAAATACCCCAAAAGGGGCCAGTTATTGTTGCGTCCAATCATATGAGTAACTGGGATCCAATTATGGTTGGCATATCTTTATCGCGGCCAGTTCATTTTATGGCTAAAGTTGAGTTGTTTAATAATAAAATTCTGGGTAAATTATTAACAGCAGTACATGCTTTTCCGGTAAAAAGGGGAACAGCCGATCGCAAGGCTATTCGCCAGGCGCTTGAAATTTTGGAGGAAGGAAAGGTGCTGGGGATTTTCCCGGAAGGTGCTCGCAAAAAAGTTTTACCTGATGCCCAGGTTCAAAGCGGTGTTGCTCTGCTGGCCTTAAAGTCAGGTGCCACGATAATCCCGGTAGCCTGTATAGGAACCGACAAAGACTTTCCCCTGGGATGGTTTCGGCCTTTACTAGTAAAGGTGGGTGATCCGGTTAATTTACACCAATATGCGGGGCGAAAAATTACTTCAGCATTGCTGGAACAAGTTAGCGAGGAGATAATGAAAGAAATTAATAGCCTTTTAGACAAATAAAGAAGGATTTATATGTGTTAATACGAAATAAATACTTAGTATTTGGTGGGGTGTAAAATTTGCAAACACGGCTTGCTCGGAATGCCGGATTTTGTGCTGGAGTCAGGAGGGCTGTTAAAATAGCCGAAGAAGCTGCAGATGAAGGGGGCAGATGGTATAGTTTGGGCCCTCTGGTACACAATGATGCAGTGGTAGATAATCTGAAAGCAAAAGGTATAATTCCGGTAAACCGGCTGGAAGATATTCAGGTGGGTGAGGACGCCGGTGTTATTATCAGGTCACACGGTGTACCACCTGAGATTATTGAACAGGCACGAGAGAAAGGTTTGGGGATCAAGGATGCTACCTGTCCTCTGGTTAAAAGAGTTCATGAAATAGTAGCATCATTACGAGGTGAAGGATATGAAATAGTAGTTTATGGCGATGGTGGCCACCCTGAAGTACAAGCAATTAAGGGATGGAGTGACAACCAGGCTAGAGTAATCGCCAGCGTAGATGAAGCCTGTCAACTGCAGGTCGTGGATAAGTTGGGCGTAGTCTCCCAGACAACCAAAGATGAGGAGGAGTTTTACGCCATAGTTGATGCACTATTACCTCTTGCAAAAGAAATTAGAGTATTTAACACCATATGTTCGGCAACTCGGAAGCGGCAACAGACCGCCCGTGAAATTAGCTTAGGGGCAGATTTAATTGTCGTTCTGGGGGATCCAAAAAGTTCAAATACAGCCACTCTTGCCAGGGAGTGTAAAAATACAGGAGTTAAAACCCTGCAATTGCGGGATGCATCTGAAATCCCAGCTAATTGTTTGCAGGGAGTCTCCACGGTAGCGATTACTGCAGGAGCATCAACTCCAGACTGGATAATTAAGGAGGTATTGGATAGGATGACAGAGTTCGAAGAAAAGAATCAGCAAGAACTGGAACAGGAAACCATTAACGAACCGGAAATTAACAGTGGTCAAGAGAAAACTATTGGCAATGAAGCTGTTACGGAGGAAGCTATTACCCAACTAGCTAGTGAAGAAGAACGTGAGGAATCATTTGCTAAAATGGAAGCTGAGATGGCAGACTTTGAAACTCCCAGCCGGGGAGATATCATAAAGGGAACTGTTATTCAGGTTCAGGATGACGAGGTAATGGTTGATGTAGGAGGAAAATCGGAAGGAATAATTCCTCTACGGGAAATGTCTTTAAAAGACATCAATTCCGCTAAAGACCTTGTAGATGTAGGTGACGAAATTGAGGTTATGGTTCTCAAATGGGATGATGACGGGACCATATTACTTTCCAAGAAAAAGGTAGATAGCCAAAAAGTTCTAAATAAATTGGGTGAGGATTTTAATGCTGGCTCCATTATTGAAGGTACCGTAACCGGAACCGTCAAGGGCGGTTTGTTAGTGGATGTTGGTATGGTAGCATTCCTTCCTGCTTCTCATGTAGAGGATGGCTATGTCAAGAACTTAGACCAGTATATTGGTAGAACCCTCCAATTTAAGATTATAGAATTTAATCGTAATAAAAGACGTGGCTCCCAGATTGTACTATCCCGTAAAGAACTGGTGGCGGAAGAGAAAAATCGCTTGAAAAAGGAATTTTGGGAAAACATTGAAGAAGGTCAGACCCGTTTAGGAAGAGTCAGACGTATTGTTGATTACGGTGCTTTCATTGACCTGGGTGGCTTTGAAGGATTGCTGCATGTATCAGAAATGGAACATCGCCGAGTAGAACATCCTTCAGATATATTGAATGAAGGCGATGAAATTGATGTTTATATTTTAGCCTTGGACCACGAAAAGGAAAGGGTCTCACTGAGCCGTAAAAAACTGCTTAAGAGTCCCTGGGAAATAGCTCAGGAAAAATACCACGAAGGTGATATTGTAGAAGGTACGGTAGTAAGAATTGCTCCTTTTGGTGCTTTTGTAGAACTTGATCCGGGAGTAGATGGTTTGGTTCACATATCCCAGATGGCTAATTACCGGGTTGAGAAACCGGAAGATGTAGTTTCAGTTAATGAAAAGATAAAAATTAAAATTATTAGTATTGACCCTGAACAGAAAAGAATTGGGTTATCAATAAAACAGGTACAGGACGAAGAGGAAGCCAACGAAGTTCAGCAGTACCTGGATGAGCAGGAAGATGAAAATATCGAGTAGGAAACACCAAACGGGGTGATAAGATGCCAATATTTGATTATCTTTGCCATCAATGCGGGAAAAAATTTGACATTATGATTTCTAATGCTGATAAAGATAAAGTAAAATGTCCGGAATGTAATTCTGGTAACGTTAAGCAGTTATTATCCTTATTCAATACCGGTGGAGGCTCAAAAACGCTGCCTGCCAGTTGTCAGGGTTGCAGTGCAATGAACGCTGGTGGATGAAGCATGAAGTTCTAGGCTGCCGTAGGCAGCCTTTTTTACTGCGAGGTGTAAGGTTTGCAGACTAGTGGAGTAATTATGGCTGGTGGTAGAAGTTCCCGGATGAAGTTTAATAAGGCCTTTGCCCAGGTAGGTGGCAAACCGGTTATCCAGATAATAATTGAGAAATTAAAGCCGGTATTTCAAGAAATAATTATTATCAGTAATGAACCCCAACTTTTTACCAGCTTTGGATTACCGATTTACCAGGACATTTATCCTTATCTGGGACCGGTGGGAGGGATACACTCAGCATTGGTAAATGCTAGCTATGACCAGATGTTTATTCTAGGATGTGATATGCCTTTTATCAATATGCAACTGGTAGATTACATGTTAAGTAAAATTAGTAATTATGATAGTGTGGTACCGGAAATAGATTCTTATTTACAACCCCTGGCAGCAGTTTATAATCGCACCTGCCTGCCGGTTTTTACCGAATGCCTGGAGCATGATAAACTTAAACTTACCCTTATATTTAGCGAATTAAATGCGTTGGTATTAAAAGAAGATGAATTGCAGAAGTTTGGCAGTGTAAGAGAGATGTTTTTTAACGTAAATGACCCGGATGCTTTAGCACAAGCCCAAAAAATAGCAGGGAGGTTATTATAATAAGAGGCCAGCGTAAAATTGAGCATATTTACATAGCTGGAAAGACTCCTGATGGTCCTACATCTACGGGATTTGAGGATGTTTGGCTGTTAAACTGCTCAGTTCCCGAACTTAACCTGGAAGATATAGATTTACGGTTTAAGGTCTGGGGAAAAGAACTGGAATTTCCTCTGATAGTTAATGCTATTACCGGTGGAAGTGAACCAGCCCGGGATATTAATCGGGTTTTGGCAGGACTATGCCAGAAATATGGATTGGCTATGGCGGTAGGTTCACAGACCATAGCCCTGGAGGAACCCGGTTGGAAAGAAAGTTTTTCCGTAGTTCGGGAATATAACCCTGATGGAATCGTTATAGCTAACCTTAGTGCTACTGCTAGCAGAGAGGATGCCCGGGCTGCCGTACATATGATAAATGCTGACGCTTTACAGTTACATTTTAATATACCCCAGGAATTGGCTATGCCAGAAGGAGATCGCAATTTTAAAGGCATAATTGAGCAAGTAGCCCGGATAGTAGAAACCTGCCCGGTACCGGTGATAGCCAAAGAAGTAGGATTTGGCTTTTCTCGGGAAAGTGTTCAACGCCTGTATGATGTTGGGGTAAGGATATTTGACATCGGGGGACAGGGAGGCACTAACTTTATAGCTATTGAAGATAAACGTGGGGGAGTCTTTCAGGGAGAATTAAATAGCTGGGGTATACCTACGGCAGTAAGTCTCTTGGAAATCTTAGCCAGCAATTTGCAGGTAAAAATTATAGCTAGCGGGGGAATAAGGTCTGCGCCCGATGCAGCCAAGTCCCTGGCTCTGGGAGCTGATATGGTGGGAATAGCTGGTTCTTTGCTAAGAATCTTATTACATCAAGGAGCTGATGAACTGGATCGTTGGGTAAACGATTTTTTATATCGCCTGAGAGCTGTTTTTTTAATGTCTGGTGCTAGTGATATCAAAACCATTAGCGAAAAACCGGTAATAGTTCTAGGTCCCACCGCCGAATGGCTAAGAGCTCGCGACATCGACCCCAGCCAATGGGCCAGACGCTGAATCAATTAAGAATTAAGCATTATTAATAAAAACAGCCACTCTTTTATGGGTGGCTGTTTTGCACATAATCTTATAACAAAGGGGAAAAATATCTGCAGATAAAACAATTAGAAAGGATGAAGAGCATGGTTAATTTCCCCTTTGGATTAATAGCCCTGGTAGTCATTTCCATACTTATATACTTCGGTGTGGCTCATCGGGTACTGGATCGCTTACGGCTTTCAGACAAAGCTGCTTTGGCGGTTATAGCTGCAATCATTATTGGTAGTTTCATTGATATCCCCCTGGGTCCCAGAATTGTTATAAATCTGGGAGGTTTAATTACTGTCGGCTTAGCCGGTTATGTTTTGCTGGGAGCAGGTACTAGCTATGAAAAAATTCGGGCTATTGTCGCTGCTGGAGTAACTGCCCTGGCCTTATTCCTGGCCGGCCGATTTCTGGGTGCTGAGCCTGAGAACATGTTCATTGATCCGCTCTACATTTATCCTATTGTAGCTGGTATCGTAGGTTACTTGGCAGGGAGATCCCGGCGAGGGGCTTTCTTTGCAGCGGTAATAGGAGTACTTACCTTAGATGTAGGCCAGTATTTCTATTTAGTGCGAGCAGGTCAGGCCGGCACCGTACACATTGGCGGCGCCGGTGCTTTTGATGCCCTTATCCTGGCCGGTATACTGGCGGTTCTACTGGCTGAACTAATAGGTGAAACCCTGGAAAGAATACAGGGTGGCCCCAAAACCGAAGGCAGGCCGGAAGAATTGATTAAAAATTTACAAGAACCTGAACCAGCACGTAAACCGGCAGAGATATATAAAGTTAAAGGTAATGATAATGATCAGCAAAAAGATGATCAAGACAGGGGTGATGAGCATGATTAAACGATGTTTTCTATTAACTGTTATGATACTCTTTATCATTACTGCCGGCGGTAGTGCTATGGCTCATAACGAATTGTCCGGGGGGGAATACTTTACCCTGGTAGATGAAAATAATAACGTAATTCTATTGACGGGGATGATGGTTAACAAAGGTGATGAATACATCAGTGCAGATAACTCCCGTTACCGGGTAGTAGATATTGCTGGTCATACCGCTCGCTGCGTTTATCAGGGTAAGGAGAAAATGCCGGTCATTGATGATAGCCCACGTAGTAACGCTCTCGGTTATAGTGGTACTCGCCTGGCCCCGGTAGCAGCTAAGAAAAAAACTACCGTAGCCATTTATCATACCCATAGTGATGAGTCCTATGTACCCAGTGACGGCGCCGAGAGCGTAAATGGTAAAGGTGGAATTTATGATGTGGGCCAGGCCTTAAGCAATCGTCTACAGCAGTTGGGTTTTAATGTACAGTATAACCATAATAATCATAACCCTCATGATGTCAATGCCTACAGTCGTTCCCGCAAGACTGCAGCCGGTCTTTTAAAACAAAGGCCGGATGTAATTCTCGATGTACACCGGGATGCTGTCCCTGCCGAGCAGTATCGCACCCAGGTTAAAGGTACCGAAGCAACTAAAGTAAAACTGGTAGTAGGCAATCAAAACCCTAATATGAAGACTAATTTAGAGTTTGCTAAACGCATGAAAGCGGCTATGGATAAGAAAACTCCTGGCCTTTCTAATGGCATTTTTATTGGTAAAGGAGACTATAACCAGGATCTCAGTCCCAGAGCTATGTTGATTGAGGTAGGTGCGCATACTAATAAGAAAAGCGATGCCACCCAGGGGGTAGCGCTCTTTGCCGATACACTACCAGCAGTAATGGGTATCAACACTATCAATGCCAATAATGCCCCTGCTGCCAAGCCCCTATCCACTCAGAACCAGGGAGCAGGAACTACTATATTAATTATTTTGGTTGTGGTTGCTGCGGCTGCCGGTGGTTTTTACTTGCTGAATCGGGGCAGCACCAGTAAATAAATATGGAAAAATACGGTTTGGCCATATTATTAGGAATAGTGGCGGGGTTTCTAGCCCGGTGGGTGATGCTGCGCAGTGACTATCGCCATTATCCTACTTATCCCCACGGGCAATTAACTCACCTGGCCCTAGGGTTTATTGCTGCCGGTTTGGGAGCTGTAGCCATACCGGCTATAGCTAAACCTGATTATGTAGCGGTAACCTTTCTGGTACTGGCCGCTCAACAGTTTCGGGACGTACGCAATATGGAGCGGGAAAGCCTGAATCATCTGGAAGAAACCAAAATTATTCGTCGGGGTAGCGACTATATCGAAGGCATCGCTCGGGTATTTGAAGCTCGCAACTACTTGGTAATAATGACTGCCCTGTTTACCAGTGCTGCTGCTTACTGGTTGGGATGGGAATACGCCGTGGTAGTTGCCACTATATCTATTGCTTTTTCGCTCTTATTAATGGCCGGCTCCTATATCGGCAATATAGCAGAAGTAGTAGCTGGTGAAGTTCATTTTGAAGGGTCATTACTAAAAGTAAATGATGTGGTAATTATGAATGTAGGCTTACCCCAAACCCGGGAAAAGATAATGTATGAAGGTATGGGGGTGCTGATTAAACCTAAAGATGATGATGCCCGTTTAACCTTGGATACACCAGGGCAGCGCATGGCCATCATTCATGATGTGGTATCAATATTGGGTAGTAAAGTAGATATTAATGAGACTGAACTTATACCAATAGCCCGAAAGAATACGGATAAAGGATATTTAGCCTTGTTTATAGTAGCCAACGAAACTGATCTGGATTATCTTATAGAAATAATAAGGAAAGTTCCGGTACTGGAATCAGCCCGGGGGACAACCTTGAAAAGTTACTTTGGCAGAAAGGCGGCTGATTAAGTGGATACTTCCATATCTAACTATATACTGGCCATAGTAACAACTGACGAGAAAAAGGTTCTTCCCGGTGGCTGTCCGGTTATTCTGGCAACTGACCAGGAAGAGCAGGAAAAAACAAGCCTTCTGTTGGCACGAATTTTAGGCGGAATAGTTCACGATCTGGAAAACGGCCTCTACTTCATCTGCCGACACTAACGGAAGTCGGATGACGGATGTCAGACGTTAGATATCCGATATCCGACTTCCGACATCTGACTTCTGCTTTTAGGGGTGAGATTATGAAAATCATTTACCATTGCTACGGAGGTTCCCATTCATCCGTAATGGCAGCAGCACTTCATTTAGGACTGCTGCCCAAAGACCGCATACCTAATGAAACGGATCTTATGGCTATACCTTATTTTGATAAAACCACTAATGCCGATTTTGGCTCTATACGGTTTATGGGCAAGGATGAATATAATAATGAAGTTTATGTTTTGGGAAAGAAGAATATGGGAGACCGGTATTCCAACCTGCTGAAAGGGATTGCCAAAATACTGGGGGAGGAAGAGCAGTTACTGGCGGTAAATTGCATGAATCGGGTTAATATGTTTATGAAACTGGGCGGTTTTAGTTCTCGGAAAATGGGTTTGGTGTCAGTGGGACGACCAGTAGTAGTTCGGGGCAGTAGAAAAGCTTTTTTAGAGCTGGTTAACCTGGTGGAAATTACACGCCTGCGGGTTATGCAGATGGTATAGGCTTATGAATATTTTATTTCTGGGTACAAGCGGAGTTCATCATGCCCTGATAGCAGCTAATATCTACTTAAAAAAACCGGTTGTAGATTTTAATTCTATACCGGACTTTGCTAATGTAGTTTTGGAGTCCAGCGGTTTTCCTATTTATGTTGGAGAGGATAACCAGGGTAACCAGGTATATAGCCTGGGAGCAGGTAGTGATATAAATATGGTAAAAAAATCAATTGAGGGTTTAAGAAATGTTTTTGGTTATTCTGCCAACGACCTGGTAGTAAAACCAGTTTCGGTAAAAGGTGAAAAACTATTAGCTCTGTTAAAACTTATTCCAGCATCTCTGGGCGGTCGCTTATGGCACAAATTATTACCGGCGTTAATACTTAAAAGCCAGTTAAAAAACATTTACCGGGATATTTAGTACAAAATAAGGCGTTAATTGTATGGCTGTTGATAATTAATTCGAGGTTAAAACTTGACTGGTGTCAGGGGTGAGGAGTCATTAGGTGTGTCCTCCGAGTATGGGGGTACTTGCGGTGTGGCTGCTTTTGTTGGATAATGTTTAGGAGTATTATCCAGTAGGAGGATGATTGTGAGCGCTCCCATTACAGGCGTTGTTTCTGGAAGTATTGCCGACGAAATGGCAATAGAAGCCGGAGATATTCTACTGCTTATCAATGGCCAAGAGATACAGGACATTATCGATTACCAATTTTATTCCCAGGATGATTATATAGTGGTGGAGATTAAAAAAAATAATGGTGAGCTGTGGTCACTGGAAATAGAAAAGGATTGGGATGAAGAACTTGGCCTGCTTTACGATGATGTAATTTTTGATAAGATGAGAGTTTGCCAGAATCGTTGTTTGTTTTGCTTTGTCGATCAACTTCCCCCGGGAATGAGAAATACCCTGTACATAAAAGATGATGATTACCGTTATTCATTTCTTTACGGTAATTTTATTACTCTGACTAACCTGAAAGAAAAAGACTGGCGTAAAATAATTGATATGCATCTTAGTCCCCTCTATGTTTCAGTTCATTGCATGCATCCAGAACTGAGGGTAAAGATACTGGGGAGCAAGCGGGCAGCAAGCATTCACGAGGATTTAAAACGGTTGTTAGATACCGGGATTGAGATTCATACTCAGATAGTCTTATGCCCGGGAATTAACGATGGTGAAGTTCTTAAACAGACTATACAAGAGCTATCTTCTTACTACCCCACGGTTCAGTCAGTAGGTATTGTCCCGGTTGGTCTCACGGGTCATCGCCTGAAGTTACCCCAATTGCAGGTTGTCAGCCCGGAACAGAGTACAAATTTAATAGAACTGGTAAACAACTACCAGGAAGAATACCGTAACCGTTTTCAGAGCGGTTTTGTCTACCTGGCGGATGAATTTTTTATCAAGGCGGGAGTAGGTTTTCCAGCAACTGAATACTATGATGATTACTGCCAGATTGAAAATGGTATTGGCTTGGCGCGATTATTTTTGGACGAATTTGCAGAGCTGGAAAAATCCATTCCCGGGCAGGTTGAAAAGAGGGAAGTATTTATAATTACCGGGGTATCCGCTATGACGGTACTTGACCCGGTAGTAAAAAGACTTAATCTTATTAGGGGTTTAACCGTACACCTGCTGCCAGTAGAAAATCACTATTTTGGAGGCAACGTAAGTGTAACTGGCCTCTTAACGGGCAAGGATATATTGCAGGTAATGGAGAATAAATACCAGGGGCAGCGGGTAATTATACCGGAGATTATCTTTAAAGAGGGCGATAATATTTTACTGGATAACCTCAGTTTGGAGGAACTGCGCTTATACACCCAGGCAGAAATATATACTGTCGATGGCAGTGCCCGGTCATTAGTGGAAGTAATACTAGGGAGGAATATTTAATGGCTAAACCGGTAGTGGCCATAGTGGGTCGGCCTAATGTAGGTAAATCTACCCTGTTTAATCACTTGATTGGCAAAAGAAAAGCTATTGTAGAGGATGTTCCCGGGGTTACCCGGGATCGGCTCTACGATAATACTGACTGGGCAGGTAGAGAATTTATTATAATTGATACCGGCGGCATACGTTTTGAAGAAGGCGATATTTTTGCCCGGGAGGTAAAATTACAGGCGGAACTGGCCATAGAGGAAGCTGATGTTATTGTCTTCGTACTGGATGCCCGGCAGGGACTGAGCCCGGAGGATGAACAGGTAGCCGATCTCTTGCGCAGATCGGGTAAGCCTGTAGTTCTTGCGGCCAATAAGGTGGAAAATTTTGACCGCCAGCTTGATTATTATGAATTTTATAAATTAGGGCTGGGTGACCCCATACCGGTGTCAGCCATGCATGGCCTGAATACTAATGACTTGTTAGACCGGGTGATAGCTGAATTTGCTCCACCTAAGGAGTATGAAGAAAAGGATAATGCTATTAAGATAGCCATTATAGGCCGACCTAATGTAGGAAAATCATCGCTGGTGAATGCGTTTCTGGGTGAGCAAAGGGTTATCGTAAGCGATATTCCCGGTACCACCCGCGATGCCATTGATACACCTTTCCATTATAATAATACTGATTATATCCTAATTGATACGGCTGGGATTAGGAAAAAATCCCGTATTAAAGAGGCAACCGAAAAATACAGTGTTATTAGAGCATTAAAAAGTATAGAACGGGCAGACGTGGTTTTAATTATGTTAGACGCTACCGAAGAAGTCAGTGAGCAGGATCAAAGGATTGCCGGTTATGCCCACGAAGCCGGAAAAGCCAATATCATAGTAGTTAATAAATGGGACCTGGTGGAAAAAGACGGGCGTACCATGAATAAGTTTGATAAAGATATCCGGGAAGACCTTAAATTCCTGGCTTATGCACCTATAATGTATGTTTCCGCCCTGACTAAAAAACGGATATTCAAGGTATTGGAACTGGTGGATTTTGTGGCTGAACAACATAATCGGCGTATAAATACGGCCGAATTAAACCGGGTGGTCAATGAAGCCATGATGCTTAATCCCTTACCGGGTGGGGGAGGAAAAAAGGTCAAAATCTATTATGCCACCCAGGTGCGTACGGCCCCGCCTACTTTTGTATTTTTCGCCAACCAGCCCGATAATGTGCATTTCTCTTACCTGCGTTACCTGGAGAATGTACTACGGCAGAATTTTGGCTTTGAAGGTTCTCCTATCCGCCTCCTGGTTCGCCAGAAAACCGGGAAAGACTAGTAAATAAATAGCGCTAATAACAAAGTTGTTTATTAATAACTTCGAATTTAGAACTTATTAATTGTCTAGAGTGAGGAGTAAGGATACTTCTTGACTCTGCTGAAGGCACTGCATCTGGTTTATAACATTAATTTTTGGGGGAGTGGGTTTTGAAAGAAGTATTAGTGGTGATACTTTGCTATCTTATTGGTTCGATACCCTTTTCTTATATTTCCGCTCAGGTTTTGGCTAAAACTGATGTGCGCTCTCGGGGGAGTGGTAATGTAGGAGCGACTAACGTTTATCGTACCGCTGGTGTATGGCCGGGACTACTGGCCTTTATAGGGGATCTATTAAAAGGGGCGGTGGCAGCCTGGTTAGGTTTAGCCATGGGAGGACCGGTATTGGTGATTATTTGTTCCCTGGCTGCAATTATCGGACATTGTTACCCGCTGTTTTTAAAATTCCGCGGGGGCAAAGCTGCTGCCACTGCTGGAGGAGTAGTTTTATTTCTTATGCCCAAAGTTGGTTTGATTCTACTTTTATTATTTATTACAACTGTAGTCCTTACCCGATATGTCTCCCTGGCATCACTAATAGTAGCTATTTCATTACCATTTGTAGCCTATCTGTTTCATTATCCCTGGCAGTACATGGTGCTAAGTATCCTAATGATGATTATAGTAGTATACCGCCATCGGGAAAACATTTCCCGGCTCAGGGAAGGCAGCGAAGCCCGGATAGGAGACCGGGGTTGGAGGTAAAAATATGGAAAAAATTACAGTACTGGGAGCCGGTAGCTGGGGTACAGCTCAGGCTCTATTACTAAGTAAAAAAACCAGGCAAATTGCTCTTTGGGGTAGAATTGAAGATGGTATAGAGTTAATGCGTACAAAGCAGGAGAATAAACACTTTCTTCCTGGAGTTCGCCTGCCCGATAATGTAGAGCCAACCGGTGACCTTAAGGCTGCCATAGAAAATACCGAACTGATTGTACTGGCAGTGCCTACCCAGGCAGTAAGAGAAGTTTTAATTCTGCTTACCCCCCACTTGAAACGGGATACTATTATTGTAAATACCGCTAAAGGCTTGGAAATAGAAACAACTATGCGCTTAAGCCAGGTAGCAGCGGATGTTTTAGGTAATAAAATACGAAAAAATTATGCCGTGTTATCAGGTCCCAGCCATGCAGAAGAGGTAGCTCGGGGAGTACCTACGGTGGTAACAGTAGCATCATATAGCCGGGAGGCAGCTATTTTTGTTCAGGATGCTTTTATGTCACCGGTATTCAGAGTATATACTAACCCTGATGTAGCAGGTGTAGAATTGGGTGGAGCACTAAAAAATATAGTAGCATTGGCGACTGGTATGTGTGACGGATTAGGTTTTGGAGATAATACCCGGGCTGCGTTAATGACCCGGGGTCTTACCGAAATTACCCGAATGGGAGTAGCTTTAGGTGGAGACTATCGTACCTTTTCGGGTTTAAGCGGCATGGGCGATTTGGTTGTAACCTGTGGGAGCAAGTATTCCCGTAACCGGAGGGCAGGAGAACTTCTGGGTCGGGGCTATAATCTTCAAAAAGCTATGGCGGAAATTGGTATGGCCGTAGAAGGAGTCTATACTGTACGGGTAGTTAATCAAATTGCCGACCAGATAGGGGTGGATATGCCCATAAGTAAAGCTTGTTATAATATATTATATGAAAATAAGTCAGCCCTGGAAACGGTGGAAACCTTAATGAAACGACGAAAGAAACATGAACTAGAAGAGATTGCGGTAAACATAAAAGGTTGGTAAGGCGAAAAAAGTGTGAAACAAAACACACTTTTTTTGTTTTCTGGTTATATTACCTGAAATTGATAAATATATTTATAGTGTTATAGCGAAAACCATGTTAAGGGCTATCCGCATATCGGAGGGAGGGTGCCTTTAAAAGTCTAAATCCAAGGGAGGGAAAATGAGAAGTGGAAGGAAACATTATCTTAAATGATATCGCTGAAAGAACTGGAGGCGATATCTATCTGGGAGTAGTAGGTCCGGTCAGAACAGGCAAATCTACCTTCATCAAAAGATTCATGGAAATGATGGTCATCCCCAACATAAAAGATATGTATGACCAGGAACGGGCCAAAGACGAGCTTCCTCAAAGCGGTGCGGGGAGAACAATCACTACTACGGAGCCCAAATTTGTACCCAATGAAGCAGTAGAAATCACAACCACCAATGGCCTTAGTCTGAAGGTTAGAATGGTGGATTGTGTAGGTTATTCTGTTGAAGGGGCACTGGGTTACGAAGAAGATGAACAACCTCGTATGGTAAGAACTCCCTGGTTTGACTATGAGGTTCCCTTCGAGGAAGCGGCCGAAATAGGAACCAGGAAGGTTATTGCCGACCATTCCACCATAGGCCTGGTCATTATTACTGACGGCAGTATCAGCGATATCCCTCGGAACGCTTATGAAGAGCCGGAGGAAAGGGTTATCAATGAGCTAAAAGAGCTAAACAAACCATTTATTATTATATTAAACTCTGTACGCCCCTATGACCGGGAAACACTAACTCTGGCTGAAGAACTAAGTGATAAATACGAAGTCAGTGTTATACCGGCCGATGTGGCATTGATGTCGGTAGATCAGATGCTGGGAGTATTAGAGGAAGTACTCTACGAATTCCCGGTGCAGGAAGTAAATATAAAACTTCCTCGCTGGGTAGATGAACTAGATCAGGAGTTCTGGCTGCGGGAGAGCCTGGAGGACTCTATCCGAGAAGTACTAAACGGTATCAGAAAAGTAAGAGACATAGACAAAGCCATAGAAAAACTATCGGATATTGAACACATAAGTTATGTGAGCCTGGAGGAAATGAGCCTGGGAACTGGCACTGCCTCCATTGATGTAACTGTACCGGAAGAATTGTTTTACCGCTCTTTAAGTGAAGTAAGCGGTTTTCCTGTTGATGGAACCCACGACATCATGCGGCTCATGAAGGACTTGAGTGTTGCCAAAAAAGAATTTGATAAAGTATCATCTGCACTGGACGAAGTCCGGGAAACTGGTTATGGGTTGGTAACTCCCAGGTTGGAAGAGATGTTCTTGGAAGAACCCGAGCTCATCAGGCAGGGCAGCAGATTCGGGGTGAAACTAAGGGCCAAAGCACCATCATTGCATATAATCCGGGCTGATATAACTACCGAGATTACTCCTATCATCGGAACGGAAAAGCAGTGTGAAGAACTGGTGCGCTATATGCTGGATGAATTCGAGGAAGATCCCACCAAGATATGGGACTCCAATATCTTTGGCAAATCCTTACATGACCTGGTACGGGAAGGCATACAAAACAAGCTCCACCGTATGCCCGAAAATGCCCAGGTTAAACTGCAGGATACTCTGCAAAGGATTGTTAACGAAGGCAGTGGCGGCTTAATCTGTATCATCATATAACCGAAAGTACACATAAAGAGGGTCTGCTTATCGGGCAGGCCCTCTTTTTTATTTTAATAGCTAATACCACTATATCTCTTAAATAAGATTTAAAACAATTAAAAACATCATAAAGAAAAAAAACAAAATAAATGCTACTCCCGCCCCTATTGATAATGGTTTTATCTGGCTGCGGGGATAAATTTTCTTTTCTCTAACCAGTTTCTTTAATGAAGGTGTCCTGCCCATCTTTTTATCTGCCCACACCCCCATAGTATCCACCCCGATTTTAATTGCTGCGGTGGGATTCTCTCCAAAGCGAATCAAAAACGCAGGTATGGTTTCGAAACATGTTTTACTTAAACTATTACTCAGGTGTACCAGTGGTGTTCCTACCATATTAACAACTATCTGTCCCCCGCGGCGGTAAAACCAATCGGTATCCAGAGTAATAGTATCGGTACGCTGCAGGTATTTTAATAACACGAAAAAGGCCAGTCCGGAAAACATCAAAAGCTGCAACTGAGTAATGACATGATAAGAGGTATAGGGAACATAGTCTACTGCAAAAGGCAACATTTGATATATGCTCTGAGGAAATACCCCAATAAAAATACACAGAAAGGCCGGTACCCCCATTCCTATCAGCATGTTAAGGGGTGGTTCTTTAGGCCTTAATCCGCTATCCTTGGCAAAAAACACGAAATAGGGGAACTTGATTCCGGCGTGTAAAAATACCCCCGCCGAAGCCATGGTCAAAAGCATCCAGATGGTGGTTAAACCTTCATGCGCGGCAGCATCAGCGATCATGGATTTGGTTACAAATCCACTGGTAAGAGGAAATGCAGAAATGGAAGCTGCTCCAATTAAACATAGACCCAGAGTAATAGGCATTGACTTATATAGCCCTCCCAGTTCGGTACATTTGCTGCGCCCGGTAGTATACAGCAC
>DIRQ01000039.1:16864-21469 GCA_002424365.1 Syntrophomonas sp. UBA5432
GATATCAGTTCCCGGGAAAGCTCGAGCTAAAGTATAAACGGCAGTCTTGGTAGTAAAAGCACTGAGGAAAACGGTGCCGATAACGGTTGCCTCCGGATAGGCATCTGATAACCAGGCAGAAAGTGGTGGAATGGCAGCATTTATAGCAAATCCTAAAAGTATAAGATATGAAGCCAGGCCATTTAACCCGATAAAATTAAACTCAATTGACCCGGTGGCATTAATGTGCAATATAATTCCAGCCAGGAGTAACATACCCCCAAAAAGATGTACCAGTATATATCTAAAGGATGCGCCCCTGGCTTTATCAGTTTTTCTTACCGCAATAAGGTAAACTGAACTAAAGGCCATAGCCTCCCAGAAAATATAAAGGGTTATATAATCACCTGCAAATACTGCTCCCAGGGCACTGCCAACATAAATAAATGCAGCTATAATCTGAGATATATCCTTCTCGTGCAGAGAATAAATGGCGCCGGCAAAAGCCATTATTATAAAAACATTGCCAAAAACCATGCTCAAACGGTCAACCCTATTGAAAACCAGTATATAATCCAGAAATTCAACAAGGCCGGAATTCCCTGACGGCAACAGGTGCAGGCTTATAAAAGCCAAAGCGGGTAGTAAGATGATTAAGAAATTCCTTAGCTTTCCTTTAAAAAATGGAAGCAAAAGGGCTCCTGCGATAAAAATCCCAGAAGGCGGTATAAAGCTAGTCATAATAATCCTCCCGTTTTTGCAACCACAGTTTGCCAATGATTTTAGATACCGCAACGATTAGAGCGCAACTTAAAAAACCGTAAATGGCATAAAAAGCCGTTAATTTTTCTACTGCAAATACCGGATGTTTTTCCATAAAGGGGTCTATTAAAACCAGCCCGATCAGGATGGCAATTAAAATCCAGCGGGTTTTTTTCCGTATATCAGGTCTGTCCATGAATTCAATAATTTTTTTCATTTTCTTGCCTCCCTTTCTTTCCTAAAAGCCCGCTATATCACATGGCAGCAACAATCATCCGGGCCAAATCCAGGAAAACAGATGGTGTAAAGAATAAGCACAAAACTGCTATTGCTGTAATCATTAACGCCCCCACCATAAATACAGGCGCCTCTTTTATTTTTATCCTCTCCCCGTTTCCCACTGCTGGTTTCAAAAAGGCTCGATAAACTATGGGCAGAAAATAGGCCGCATTAAGCAGTGAACTGATGGCCAGAACCGCCACCAGAGCCAGCTGGTCAGCTTCCACCGCTCCCATAGTTAAATACCATTTGCTTAAAAATCCCGCCGCTGGGGGGATAGAAATCATGGAAAGCGCCCCTATGGTAAATGCCGCCATGGTAAAAGGCATTTTTTTGCCAATACCATTCATTTGACTAATCTCAGTTTTACCGGTGACTACATATATAGCTCCGGCAGCAAAAAAAAGCGTAATTTTACCAAAGGCATGAATAACCAGATGAAGAACACTACCGATTATTCCGCTCGAGGTTAACAAGGCCACCCCCAGGATAGTATAAGACAACTGGCTTATAGTAGAGTAAGCCAGACGACGCTTAAGATTATCCTGCCGCAAGGCAATTAGGGAAGCCACAATTATAGTAAAGGCAGCAAAATAGGCCAGATAATAGCCTAGATTCAGATCCTTTAACAGGTCGACGCCAAAAATAAAGAGCACAACCCGGATAATCGTAAACACCCCGGCCTTTACTACTGCCACCGCATGCAGTAATGCACTTACTGGAGTTGGAGCGACCATAGCAGCCGGCAACCAGGCATGAAACGGCATTAATGCAGCCTTAGCAATACCGGCAATAAACAGAATAAAAGTTATTACTAAAACACTATCAGGTGCATTACCCGCCAGAATTCCACTGGTACTAAAATCGAGGGTTCCGGTATAGTAGTAGGTTAAAAACATAGCCGGTAATAAGAACAGCAGCGAGGTACCAAGCAGATGGACTAGATATTTTTGAGCACCGTACAAAGCTTCCGGAGTCTTATCGTATGCTACCAGCGGATAAGTACACAGGGTAAGTATTTCATAAAATATGTACAGGGTAAAAAGATTGCCGGCAAAAGCGGTTCCAATAGCTGAAGCCATAGCTATTAGGAAAAAGGCAAAAAAACGGTCTACTAACCGACCAGCATAATTTTCGGGGTAATGAGAACGCATATAGCCAATGGTATAAAAGGAGGTTACCAGCCACAAGAAAGATGCGGTGAGCGCAAATACCATACCCAGAGCATCTACCCGCAGGGCAATATCAAGTCCGGGCAAAACCGTAATCAGGTGATATTTTAGAATACCACCCTGGAGAATCCAAGGAAGCATTGACAAAACAATAGCAAACGTCACCAGAGCTGAAACAACCGTATAAATCTCCCTCAAAGCAGGTCTCTTGGGACGCACCAACACTAACGCAACGGTAACCAGCGATATTAGAATGGCGTATAATGGTTTTACTGAGGTAACTACATCCAAAACCTATCCCTCTTTCTTCTTACCCAAGTAGCAATAGTACTGCTTTTCCAGTTATGTTTACCGGTATAAATGCCAGGGTTCCAAATACCAGGCAAAGTGCTGCAACAACTACCGTTGGTATTAGCATGCTGGCAGGAGTAGCAGGCATTTTCACAGCATCCCCGGCTTTGAAGAAAATGTTATCAATCACTCTCCAGAAATAAACCAGCATAAGTACAGAACTGATAACAATTACCGGTATTAGATACCACATGCCGTTTTCCAGTGAACCCATAGCCAGGTACCATTTGCTCACAAAGCCAACCGTTAAAGGTATTCCTATCATGGAAAGTGCACCTGCAGTAAAAGCGACCATAGAATACGGTTTTTTAAACCCCAATCCCTTGAGATCGGCAATATTAGTTATACCCGTTTTGTAGGCAATACAGCCCACCGACATAAACAGGGCACACTTCATAAGAGCGTGGTTAAATATGTGCAGCAGTCCCCCCTGTAAACCAATAGGGTTCATCAGGGCAACTCCCAATATAATATATCCAATTTGGCTAACACTGGAATAAGCCAGCATTTTCTTTATATTCGTCTGTGCTATAGCCAGGATCGAGCCTACCAACATGGCTACTGACGCGATAATGAGAAAAAAGTAAGGTACACTTACCCATTGATTAAGAAAAACCTGAACCCCGAAGACAGTAAAAATAATTCTAATAAAACTGTATGCCCCTACTTTTGTTCCGGTTGAGGCCATTAGGGCACTAACAGCTGAGGGTGCATAAGTATAAGCATCCGGCAACCAGGTGTGTAGAGGGAATAATGCAATTTTTATGCTAAAGCCAATAGCAAAAAAGGCAAAGGCGGTTATTACCAACTTGGAGTTAAACAATCCCGGCAGCCGGGCTCCCAGATCAGCCATATTCAAGGTTCCAGTGGCTATATATAGGTAGCCTATCCCCAATAAAATAAAGGTTGCTCCTACCGTCCCTATTACCAGGTATCTAAAACCTGCCAGAGGAGCTTTTCTACGTTTACCCATTGCTACCAGGGCATATCCGGTAAGCGATGAAATTTCCAAAAAAACATAGAGGTTGAATATATCACCGGTCACTATCATTCCCATCAAACCAACGATAAACAGTAAGTATACGCCATAGAAGGCCGGAATCTTTTTTTCATCAATCTCATCAGCTACGCTCTTCCTGGCAAAGATGGTAACAGCAACTGCTAAGAAAGAAACAATTACCAGGACAAAACCACTGAAGTAATCGATGACATACTCAATTCCCCAGGGTGGTTCCCAGCCTCCCATCCAGTAGCTGATGGCCCCACTGTACATCACCTGATAAAGAAGCAGCACAGAACCAACAAAGGAAAAAAGAGTTGCCAGGAGAGCAATAGCCCAGCTGTATATTCTATTAAGCCTGCCTGCTACAGGAGCAATGAGAGCCAGGACCAACGGTATGATAATTACCAGGACGGGTAAATGTTCAGTCATCGTGCTTTATCATCTCCAGTATGGCATTTTCTTCGATAGTCCCATATTCCCGATAAATATTAACAACCAGAGCAAATGCAACTGCAGTAACGCTTACACCCACTACTATGGCGGTTAGAATCAAAACATGGGGCAGGGGGTTAATATATACAGCTTCTGTTCCTTGATAAATAGGAACGGTTCCGCCGTCGACTTTTCCGATAGAAATAAATAATAAGAAGACTGAAGTCTGAAAAATACTAAGACCTATTATTTTCTTTATTAGATTACTCTTGGCTATTACGGCATAAAAGCCAATCATCATTATAATTACGTAAATCCAGTAATTATATTTTGCCAGTATAAATTCCATCATAATTAATCTCGTCCTATCATTTCACAGAATAATATAATCATGGTTGCAGCAACCGTAATACCTATTCCTATTTCAACTGCCATTATCCCGTAGTGGTTAGCCACCGCTGGTTCTCCCAAAGGTAATGCGCTATACTGCAAAAAATGGCCTCCGAACAGTATCGCTAATAAACCTACACCAGCATATATTAAAGCACCGGTTGAACTAAACAAATCAGATGCCTTTTGCGATATCCTTTTTCTTCCCTCTTGCAAGCCAAATATTAATATATAAAT
>DIRQ01000075.1:0-12351 GCA_002424365.1 Syntrophomonas sp. UBA5432
TGGTCTGTCCCACCGTACCTGAGGAATATGGTGGGCGAGGACTGGATCGCCTTACTACCGCTTTGTTGATGGAGGAAATTGCTGCCGGTCATCCTGGAGTTGCCGCAGTTATAGCGGCTACCCTGCATGCAGTGGAACCCATTTTATTGGCCGGTAGTGAAGCTCAGAAGGAGAAGTTTTTACCCGGGCTAACCGGCAAAGATGCTGGTCTGGCCGCCTTTGCCCTGACTGAGGCCTCCGGCGGTTCCGATTTATCTATTATGGGCACCTGTGCAGTCCGTAAGGAATCGGGATTTTATCTTAATGGTTCCAAAGATTATGTTATCAACGCACCGGTGGCCAGTTGGATATCCGTAATTGCTGCAACCAGTAGGGAACAAAAAAAGGCCTCCATGCGGGTATTTCTACTAGAGCAAAATAGTAAGGGTTTCAATATAGTAAAGCAGCGAGAAACTTCGGGGCTAAATTATGCCCCCATAGGTGAAATCAAGTTCGAAAATGTTTTTATCGAAGAAGAAAATGTGATCAAGGGGCAGGAAGCGGGTAGTGGATACCTATTACTCACCCAGACCTTTGACCGGGGACGGGCTATGGTTGGGGCCATATCGGTGGGTATTGCTCGGGCTGCTCTGGAAGCTGCCCTGGAATTTGCGGAAAACCGGGTACAGTTTGGTACCAGTATTAAGAACCACCAGGCAATAGCTTTTTCGTTGGCTGACATGGCTACCAGCGTAGAAATGGCTCGTTTAATGACCTATAAGGCTTGCTGGTTGATTGATAAGGGTGGGGATTATACCGCGGCTTCAGCCATGGCCAAAGTGGTGGGTAGTGAGACAGCCCAACAGGTAACCTATGCGGCAGCAGATATCCTGGGGGCCAGGGGATATGAAAAGGGTTCTTTGATTGAGCAACTGGTTCGTGATGCTCGTGTACTTTCTACTATTGAAGGGACCAACAATATGCAACGGGCAGTTATTGCCTCACAGTTATAGGGGAAGAGAATGATATTTTTCATTGATGCCGAAAAATGCACCGTCTGCGGTCTCTGTGTTGATGTCTGCCCGACTGAGGCCATTAACCCATATGGAATTTACCAGATTGACAGCATTTTATGTACCGGCTGCGGCCTCTGCCGGGAAAGCTGTCCCGTTAATGCTATAAAAGCGAGTACTTAGCCGTTAGCTATATAATTTTCTAGCCTATGGCTCATAATTTTTAGTTGCAATATCCATAGCCTTTAACAGGGCGAAATAGGTGTATGGTCCGACTATACCATCGACTGCTAAACCCTGATCGGCCTGAAAAGCCATAACTGCCTGCCGGGTTTTAGGACCGAAAAATCCGTCGATGGAGGAGTTATAATAGCCCAGTTTTTTCAAATCTCTCTGCAGTTGTTTCACGTCTTCCCCACTATCACCTTCTTTTAGTATTTTTCCGGTATAATGATGACCAATAATATTAACCGGGGTACCAATGGGAGTTAGGTCATAAATTTTTATCACGTCCTTGTTATACATGCGGATACAGCCATGGCTAACAGCCCTACCAATGGAAGCCGGATTATTGGTACCATGAATACCGTAACCTCCCCAGGGAACGGACAATCTCATCCACCGGACGCCAAAAGGCCCGCCGGGATCTACTGATTTCTGGACAATCACCCAGTTGCCTATGGGGCTGGGGGTAGACGGCTTTCCAACAGCTACGGGATAGGTAGTACTGGAGCCATCTCTAGTAAATGTCAGCCTCCGTTTATCCAGGTTAATTAAAATGGACGGGCGCGTAACCAGGGTATCTTCAGTGGTAATAGGGTTGTCATTTTCCAACCCCAGCAGGTTCCAGGTTTTAGGGCAAACAATACCATCAACTCTCAAACCCGATGCTTGTTGAAAACTTATCACTGCTTTTTCGGTTAATTTATCATAAATTCCGCTGGTGCTAATCTGGTAGCCTTTCTTAACCAATTTTTCCTGTAATAAAAGCACATCCGGTCCCTGCATCGGATTATCGTCAAACCGCAAAAATCGGCTGGCATAAAACAATACACTCACTCCTAATCTTCTATAAGTCCCAGGCTAAATTTATGTAAGACCGTTATGCCTGGAGGGTGTACCACGGCACTCAGACTTAACTCCAGTTAGGTTAATGGTAATTAGTTAGTGCTGAGCGCCGGGGTACACGCAACCACGGATGGCCTCATTTCTTGCCCCTCACTTTAGATAAGTTTGAAATTCCAAGTTATTAACAAGATAAATTCATTATTAATACTATTTCTGTACCATACTATGAAAAATTCCCTTCTTTGTTGACACTGCCGTAATTTTTACAATAGGAAAAAATATTAATAATTTACAATAAATGGGAGGACATTTTGCAATAATGTAGAAGTAGTAAAAAAAATACTCGAGGGTGTGGTGAAAAAATGCAGGGAAATGAAATCAGGCAGGTTGAGACTATGGTTGAAAAAGCCCTGGCTAAGATGCATGATCATGATATCAGCGGTGCCCTGGAAGAATTGTTGCAGGCCGCAGAAATGGAACCGGAGAATGTAAGGATTATTAATTTAATTGGTTCCGGTTATTTAATACTGGGTGAATTTGATCGAGCTCGGGCTTGTTGGGAAATGGTGCTGAGAATTGATGAAGGTAATACAGATGCCAGTAACAGGCTGGAGGCCTGTACTGCCCCGGCTTTTCAAAGTTGGCTTAAACGCTATCATAATGCTATGACTAAAATGGATAGTAGGAATTATAAGCTGGCAGCGGAGCTATTACGGCAATTAATGGAGGAGAATGATGGTTTTGTTAGTTTGTATGAACTATTAGGCCTCTGTTATTTAGCTATTTCCGAGGTGGAAATGGCTAAGAAGGTCTGGCAAAAGGGTCTGCAGCTTGATCGGACCAACAAGGCTTTACTTAGCTATCTGGAAGATAGGAAGAGTAACCAAACTATAGCCCGTGAGCAAATTATTACCAGTAGTAAACAGGTTGCTGCGACTTCGAATAAGCGTAGTTTTCGTTACTATGGATTAGTTTTGGGTGCTGCCGGAGTTTTGTGTTTGGCTCTGCTTATTCCAACAAGTCATTTTATTACTCAAAAGCAAGGTAACGCTCTTAAACCTTCAACTACTCAGGAGAAGAACATCAGCTCCGAACAGCAGGAAAATGATTCAAGTAATGTTATGGCTGTTACGAAGGGATTAAGCTTTTCCAGTAACGCTAGCGGAGAAAACACTTCTGCATCCAGTAATTCGAAAAAGAATGAACAAAGTAATTTGCCAGAAGAGATCTATTACAACAAGGGTCTAGCTGCTTATCTAAAAGCCGACTGGGAACAGGCTTCCGCTAACCTAAAAGAGGTTGTTAATATGCAATCAGGAAGTTATTTAAACCGAGAAGCACTATATTATTTAGCCCGGACAAAGTATTTAAGCGGAAATCTGGATGAAGCCAAAAAGTATTATCTTAGATACCTAAAGGAATTTCCTGCAAGCAATTATTATGATGACAGCCTTTATTACCTGGGTTGTATCTACCACTGCAGTGGTGATGATAAGGAAGCTCGTAAGGTATTTAAGCAGTTAGAACAAATCGAACCAGATAGTGGTTATCTGTCTACCAGTTTATTTAAAGAAGTAATGAATTAATATAATAATAGTCACTTTTAAGCCGGGAAATCCCGGCTTTTTGCCTTTTCGACTCGTACTATAACTAGTAGGGATATATAATATGCGTAAAGAGAAAAATAGATAGCAGGACCTAGTATAATAAAAGGGGGTTAAATTAGCGTGGCAAATGACAATTATAAAATGGAAAACATTAGAGCGCAGGGTGATCGCCTCAATGCGGTTAGTATCCTTATATTTATCGTTGCTGCTGTACTGGTAGCTTATTTGTATCTTACGTATCAGGCCTTATGGATAGCAGTTATTGGCGGTATTCTCGCTCTACTACTAGCCTGGTCCTTAAAAATAGCCCGGCAATGGGATAGGGTAGTGGTACTTAGACTGGGAAAATTTCGAAAAATGGCGGGACCGGGAATATTTTTTATTATTCCTATTATTGATGAGGCACCCATATGGATTGATACCCGTATAAGAACCACCTTTTTTGCTGCAGAAAAAACTCTAACCAAGGATAATGTGCCGGTCAATGTTGATGCCGTAATGTTCTGGAAGGTGGAAGAGCCTATGCAGGCTGCTCTGGAGGTAGAAGAATACCAAAAGGCAATTTTTTGGGCGGCTCAAACTACCTTACGGGATATTATAGGAAAAACTGAATTGTATAGTATGCTGGCAGGGAGAGAGCAGTTGGATGAAGAATTAAGAATTATGCTGGATCACCGCACCGAATCATGGGGGATTTCAGTGCGTTCAGTAGAGATAAGGGATGTAGTGATACCAATAGAATTACAGGATGCCATGTCTCGTGAAGCTCAAGCGGAAAGAGAAAGACGAGCACGAGTAATTCTTGGTACTGCTGAGTTGGAGATTGCCGATAAATTTGCTGAGGCCTCCCGCAGGTATCATAATAATCCTGAAGCTTTTAGCTTGCGGGCCATGAATATTCTTTATGAAGGTATAAAAGAAAAGTCATCACTAGTTATTGTACCCAGTAATATGGTCGAATCCCTTAATCCAGGTGGAATTTTAGGCTATGTTAATCATATGAGGATGAAAAAAGAGGAATAGGATTAAAGTAACGGGGGGAGGGGAATAATGGGTAAAAAGCTTATTGCCAGTATTATTCTGTTTCTCCTATTCTGTATAAGTGGTTGTTCAGTTTTCAATACCGGGAGTAGTAGCTCTCCGGTAAGTACCCCGGCTCAATCAGAAATACCAGCAGATACGGAAATTATAGAAGAATTGAAAATGAGCAAGACCCCGGCAGTAAAAGTAGTAGGTCAGCAAAACGAAGATATACTGGAACTTAAACACTGGAAATATGGAAGTGAGCGGGCTCAGCCATCAGTGCAACAATTACCTGGCGAACCAGTGTCGCCGCAACTGCCTGAGCAACCTCAATTACCGGTATTGGATGAAACAGGAAGTGATAACTGGGAAACAGTTTCCATTCCGATTTTAAGTCAAGAAGAAATTGAACGAATAATTAAGCAACTTATAGACTCGGGTTATATTAAGGAAGCGGTTACTAGTGAATCAGAATTTCAATCTGCTATACGTAATTTCCAAAGAGATAATTCCTTACCAGTTACTGGTGTGCTAGATGGTTCTACCCGTGAGCTCTTAAGGGCCCAATAAAAAGTACTTATTTTAATGGTGAGGGACTTGACTTTCCAATGTACTTTTCATTATTCTTATTAAGTGGACTAATTAAAAGCGGAAGTGGCTCAGTGGTAGAGCATCGCCTTGCCAAGGCGAGGGTCGCGAGTTCGAATCTCGTCTTCCGCTCCAGATAATTTATACCTCGGCATTGCCGGGGTGTTGTGTTTTTAAATAATCTAGGGTAAATTCTTAAAGGAGAGTCATGTTTTTTAAAAAATTCCTGTGCATTGGGTAATCTTTAATAGTTAGGAGGAGCATAAGTGGAGGCTAAATTAGAGAAGATAGAGAACAGTGAGGCATACATAGCGATTGAAGTGGATGCTGAAAAGTTCGAAGAAGGATTGGAAAAAGCCTATCGTAAAGTGGTTAAACAGGTTGGTGTTCCCGGTTTTCGTAAAGGACGGGTACCCAGACCCCTACTGGAAGCTCATTACGGTAAGGAAATTCTTTATCAGGATGCACTGGAAGTAATAGTCCCAGAAGCCTATGAAGAGGCTCTGGAACAATTGAATATTAATGCTCTGGCTCAACCTGAATTTGATATTGACGAAATTGAAGATGGCAAGCCCTTTAAATTTCAGGCCCGGGTAGCAGTTAAACCAGAGTTTGAATTAGGTAATTTAGAAGGATTAGAAGTTAGCATACCTTATCTCCAGGTCACCGACCAGGATGTCGACAATAGATTAGAAGAAATGCGCTCTCGCTATGCCGAAATTTCTGAAAAAACTGAAGAACCGGCTGAGATAGGTGATACTCTTGAAATTGATTTTGAAGGTTTTATTGATGGAGAGACCTTTTCGGGAGGCCAGGGTAGCGATTACCCGCTAGAATTGGGTTCAAATACCTTCATTCCAGGTTTTGAAGACCAGTTAGTAGGATTAAAAGTTGGGGAGAGCAAAGATGTTCAGGTTACCTTCCCGGAAGACTACCATGCGGAAGACCTGGCTGGTAAAGAGGCAATCTTTAAAGTTGAAATCAAGAAAATTGAAACTAAGAAAATGCGCGATCTAGATGACGATTTTGCCCAGGAAGTAAGCTCTTTTGATTCCCTGGCCGAGCTGCGTGAGGATATCAAAACTAATTTGGACGAAATGACCGAAAAGCGCAAACAGGAGTTCATTAAGCAGGAAGTTTTGGTGCAGGCCTTAGGGAAATGTGATATACCAGCAGCTGATTCAGTAGTAAATGTTCAGTTAGACCGTATGTTGGAACAATTCGGGCAAAGGATGGCAGCTCAGGGGTTAAGCCTGGAACAGTATTTCCAATTTACCGGCAGCAATCCGGAAGCATTTTATACTGAACTACGACCAGAAGCCGAAAGAATTGTTAAGACTAACTTTATGTTAGAAAAAATAGTTGAAGAAAAAGGTTTTACCATTAGCGACGAAGAAATGAATAAGCAGATTGAAAATATGGCTAAAGATTTAGGATTGGAATTGGAAAAAGCCAAAGAAACACTGACTAACCTTAGGGATGAATTAGAACAAAGTATGAAGGTAGACAAAGCTATTAAATACCTGGCAGACAATGCTGTTATTACTGAAAAAACTGAGGAAAATACCGAAGATGCAAACGAAGTAGAAACTGGTGAATAATTAGAATACTATATTCTAATATGAATAGTTTTAAAAGAAGGGGTGATACCATGTCATATCTGGTTCCGATGGTAGTTGAACAGACCAATCGTGGTGAGAGATCATATGATATCTATTCCCGTTTACTCAAAGATAGAATAATATTTTTGGGTACGGCCATAGACGATACGGTGGCTAATCTAGTTATTGCTCAACTTCTTTTCCTGGAAGCGGAAGACCCCGACAAAGATATTTCGGTTTATATTAACAGCCCGGGAGGATCAATTAGTGCGGGCATGGCCATTTTTGATACTATGCAGTATATTAGACCTGACGTTTCCACCATCTGTGTAGGTATGGCCGCCAGTATGGGTGCATTTCTTCTGACCGCAGGACAGAAGGGGAAGAGATTTGCTCTGCCTAATGCTGAAGTAATGATTCACCAACCTTTGGGTGGTATGCAGGGTCAGGCAACTGATATTGAGATTCACGCCCGTAGGCTGATAGCCATGAAAGAATCCTTAAACCGTATACTAGCTGAGAGAACGGGCCAGAAACTGGATAAAATCCAAAAAGATGTAGAAAGGGATTATTTTATGACTGCTAAAGAAGCCATGGAATATGGTATTATAGATGAGGTCATAAGCCATCCTAAGAAAACTGGTAAGAAATAGCCTTTTCCGTTGAGAGAGAGGTGAAAGTAAATATGAAATATGGGGATGACAAAGGGCAGTTGAAATGTTCATTTTGTGGTAAGACTCAAGATCAGGTAAAAAAATTAGTTGCTGGTCCCGGAGTTTATATCTGTGATGAGTGTATTGAACTGTGTAATGAAATAATTGAAGAGGAATTGGCCGATGATCTGGGCTTTGAACTGGGCGATATTCCTAAACCCCAAGAAATCAGAGAAATATTAGACGATTATGTCATTGGTCAGGATCGGGCTAAAAAATCCCTGGCAGTAGCTGTGTATAATCATTACAAAAGAATAAACCTGGGAATGAAACTTGATGATGTAGAACTTCAGAAGAGCAATATAATGATGTTAGGTCCTACGGGAAGTGGTAAAACATTACTGGCCCAAACTCTGGCCCGTATTCTTAATGTGCCATTTGCTATAGCTGATGCCACTTCGCTTACCGAAGCTGGTTACGTAGGTGAGGATGTGGAGAACATCTTGCTCAAGCTTATCCAGGCAGCTGATTATGATATAGAAAAAGCTGAGAAGGGCATAGTCTATATTGATGAGATTGATAAAATTGCTCGCAAGACGGATAATCCTAGCATAACCCGGGATGTATCCGGCGAGGGTGTACAGCAGGCTCTATTAAAAATTCTGGAAGGTACAGTGGCCAGTGTACCACCCCAGGGTGGTCGAAAACACCCCCACCAGGAATTTATCCAGATAGACACCAGTAACATTCTGTTTATCTGTGGTGGTGCCTTTGAAGGGATAGATAAGATTATCCAGAACCGAGTGGGCGAGAAAGTTATGGGCTTTGGAGCCGATATTAAAAAACGGGAAGAAAAAGAAATTGGTGAGATTCTTAATATGATTCTTCCCCAGGATCTATTACGATATGGCCTTATTCCGGAGTTTGTTGGCCGGGTACCCATAATCGTTACCCTGGAAGCTCTGGATGTTGATGCGTTGATTAAGATTTTGACGGAACCTAAAAATGCTCTAGTAAAGCAGTATAAGAAGCTGTTCGAACTTGACGGTGTGGATTTGGAATTCATGGACGATGCCATGCAAGCTATTGCTGATGAAGCATTACGTAGAAATACAGGGGCACGTGGTTTGCGCGCCATTATTGAAGATATTATGCTAGAAGTAATGTATGAAGTACCTTCACGTATTGATATTACCAAGGTAGTTATTACCAGAGATGTGGTGGAAAAGAAAGAGAATCCTTTACTGGTAACGGTGGATGCTCGGCGTAAAGTAAATTAAACGAGTTTTAAATATCAAAGGTAATTAGCCAAAAAGGAAAAGGTAGCGTACGCTACCTTTTTTTACTTAATCAGAAACATAATCCTTGTATGCTGCTTAGGGAATAATAAATAGCAGATTTCAAGGAAGGGATAAATGTAAAATGAGTAGTTTCTTTATTAAGTATGGTGGCATACTGTATCTAATACAGCTATTTTTTGCAGTTATCATCGGATTGTATTTCTGGAATCTCTTAAAGAGTCAGCAGACTAGGAAAACGGTAGTTGTAAAAGAGGCGGAAAAAGAGACCCGTAAACTAAAACAAATGCGAAATATTAGGTTAACGGAACCGCTATCGAGCCTGACCCGTCCGGCCACTATGAATGACGTAGTAGGGCAACCTGAGGGTATTGATATACTAAGGTCAGCTCTTTGTAATTATAACCCCCAGCATGTAATAATCTATGGACCTCCCGGAGTAGGGAAAACTGCTGCCGCCCGTTTGGTTTTGGAAGAAGCTAAAAAAAACACCCTCTCGCCTTTTAGTAAAGAAGCTAAATTTGTGGAAGTAGATGCTACTATCACCAGATTCGATGAACGTAATATTGCCGATCCCTTGATTGGCTCGGTGCATGACCCTATTTATCAAGGCGCCGGATCACTGGGTTCGGCAGGTATTCCCCAGCCTAAACCAGGTGCTTGTACCAAAGCCCATGGAGGGGTACTATTTATTGATGAAATTGGTGAACTACACCCTACTCAAATGAACAAACTGCTCAAGGTATTGGAAGATCGCAAAGTTATGCTGGAAAGTGCATATTATAATGAAAACGACAAAAATATTCCCGCCCATATTCACGATATATTTACCAACGGTTTACCGGCTGATTTTAGATTGGTAGGTGCAACCACCCGGATGCCGGATGAACTTCCCCCAGCTTTACGTTCGCGTTGTATGGAAGTATTCTTTTCCCCTTTGGATAAAGAGGATATTGAAATCATTACCCTGAACGCTGCCAAGAAAATAAAGTGCGAATTGACTCCGGAGGCATTGGAAGATATTACTCGCTATGCCACCAATGGTCGGGAAGCAGTTAATATGATACAACTAGCAGCTGGTATCGCTCAGGTTAACAAGAGCAGTATTATAAACAAATCCCTAATTGAGAAGGTAGTTAATAATGGCCGATTTGCTCCCCGGCCCGAAATAAAACCAGCCAAAGAACCGATGGTGGGAACAGTAAATGGTCTAGCTGTATATGGGGCTAATGTAGGTACCCTTATTGAAGTTGAAGCTGCAAGTATTCCAGTAAAGCAAGGTAAGGGTAAGTGGACGGTTACTGGTGTGGTAGAAGAGGAACAAGTGGGTGGAAACGAGCGCAAATTTATTCGTAAGAGTATGGCTCGGGGTGCAGTTGAAAACGTATTAACCGTATTACGCTCCAAGTACAAGCTTAATATAGATGACTATGATATTCATCTCAATTTTCCGGGCGGTATACCGGTTGACGGCCCATCAGCTGGTATAAGCATGGCTACCGCAATATATTCTAGTGTTCTGGGGTGTGCTGTTGATAACATGGTAGCTATGACTGGAGAAGTATCAGTTCATGGTGAAGTAAAGCCGGTAGGCGGGGTTATTAGTAAGGTCGATGCAGCCCGTAAGGCCGGTTTAAAAAGAGTATTTATACCCAATGAAAACTGGCTGGATATATTTAAAGATTACCAGGATATCGACATTATCCCGGTTTATAAAGTTGGTGACGTACTAGAAAATGTCTTCATCAGTGATGGGTATGGTGTCTCACCCCTCACCCATGACTCCTCACACTAAACAATTAATCAAATTAGAAGTTATTATCAGCCCATATTTTCAAACTAATCATTTGGTATAATAATTAAACAACGATTTTTACCGCGATTGCTTAGTGGTTTTGTTGCACGGCTCCGGTACATATAGTAGAATGAATTTGCCCGGGAGGTGTAGAATTGTTTGATATAAATGAGAATTATCGTGAAATACCAATGCTGCCATTAAGGGGCTTACTGGTTTTCCCATATACTGTTATTCACCTGGACGTAGGACGTAAAAAATCGATTAATGCTATAGAACAGGCTATGCTGGAAAACAAGGAAATTTTCCTGGCTACCCAAAAAGAAGCTCAGACTGATGAACCCAATGAAGATGATATATTTTCTGTTGGAACTGTGGCCGAAATTAGGCAAATTTTAAAAATGCCAGGGGGAACCATGCGGGTTCTGGTTGAAGGTCTGCACCGCGGTGAAATTATCAATTACTTAGATCATGACCCCCTTATCAGGGTCGTAGTGGAAGAATGGAAAGAGGATCAGGTTGAGAAGAATGCTGAATTAGAAGCCCTTATGCGAACCCTGGTAGCCCAGTTTGAACAATACGTAAGAATTAGTAAGAAGATTCCCCCAGAAACTGTAGTATCCGTTATTGCCATAGAAGAACCAGGTAGGCTGGCTGATGTCATTGCATCTCATCTTACTTTACGTATTAATGAGAAGCAGAAGATACTGGAAGCTGGGGATGTTACCAAGCGTTTGGAATATCTATGCCAAATATTAGCTAAAGAGATGGAAGTACTGGAACTGGAGCGCAAAATTAATATTCGGGTACGTAAACAAATGGAAAAAACCCAGAAAGAGTATTACCTGCGTGAACAGATGAAGGCTATCCAGAAAGAGCTGGGAGATAAAGATGAGCGGGCAGCAGAAGTTGAAGAACTAAAAAACAATATTGAAAAAGCTAAACTACCTAAAGAAGCCCATGAAAAAGCATATAAAGAGCTTGAGCGATTGGAGAAAATGCCACCTATGGTGGCCGAAGCGGTAGTCGTACGTAATTACCTGGACTGGATACTATCACTACCCTGGTCTATAGAAACCCGTGATCGCCTCGATTTAAAGGCGGCGGAAAACATCCTGGAAGAAGACCATTATGGCCTTGAAAAACCTAAAGAAAGAATTATGGAGTATTTGGCTATAAGAAAATTAGCCAAAAAGATGAAAGGGCCGATACTCTGTTTGGTTGGGCCTCCAGGAGTAGGTAAGACTTCTCTAGGTAAATCGGTAGCCCGTTCGCTGGGAAGAAAATTTGTACGTATGTCTCTGGGGGGTATTCGTGATGAAGCCGAAATCAGGGGACATCGTCGTACCTATGTTGGTTCTATGCCTGGGCGAGTACTGCAGGGCATGAAGACAGCAGGCTCACGTAACCCAGTTTTTCTGCTGGATGAAATTGATAAAATGACTATGGATTTTAGGGGAGATCCGGCCTCGGCATTATTGGAAGTATTAGACCCTGAGCAGAACAATACTTTTAGTGACCATTATCTGGAAATTCCCTTTGATCTTTCCAAGGTAATGTTCATTACTACAGCCAATACGGTTCATAATATACCTAGACCGCTACTTGATCGGATGGAAGTTATTGAACTGGGCGGCTATACCGAGGAAGACAAAGTTCACATTGCCATGGATTACCTAATACCAAAACAAATTAAAGAACATGGCTTAAAAGATAATCATATCAG
>DIRQ01000075.1:12658-30119 GCA_002424365.1 Syntrophomonas sp. UBA5432
ACACCTCGGTTAACGTATCCGGGAATAGCATAACTAAATTCTTGGGAGCTGAACGTTATCGCTATGGAGTAGCGGAAAAAGAGAGCCAGATAGGAGTTGCTACCGGCCTGGCCTGGACCGAAAGTGGAGGAGATATTCTTTCCATTGAGGTAGCCCTTTTAAACGGAAAAGGTAATCTTACCCTCACCGGTAAGCTGGGTGATGTTATGAAGGAATCTGCCCAGGCAGCTTTGACTTACGTGCGTTCCCGGGCGGATGAATTAAATATTAGCGAAGAGATTCAGGAAAAACATGATGTTCACCTGCATGTTCCTGAGGGTGCCATTCCCAAAGACGGACCATCTGCAGGAATTACTATTGCAACTTCTCTGGCCTCGGCTATGTCGGGGAGGCCGGTACGTAATAACGTAGCTATGACGGGTGAAATAACTTTGCGGGGAAGAGTACTTCCTATAGGCGGGCTTAAGGAAAAAGTACTGGCAGCTCACCGGGCTGGTATTAATACCATAATTATGCCTATAGATAACAAAAAAGATCTAGCCGATATTCCGGCCAATGTAAAAAAGAAAATGCGGTTTGTCATGGTGGATCACATGGATCAAGTGCTGGAGGAAACCCTGATAAATACTGATATGAATTAAACTAAAAGTTAGTCATTAATCGAGCCATACGTATTATGTATGGCTCTGTTATTTAAATATGATAAAGTAATGATCATTTGTGTAATCATATTTGTCCATGTTTTGAAACCACTGATAAAAATAGCAGTCGGGTTAAGTATATTTTAAAAAGATTCAGCGGTAATCATAAATAATCAGTGTCCTTCTGTGTCTAATTAATTTTAAGGTAGGAAATAAAATGATAATTAAATCAGCCGAATTTAAAGGGGCCTTTGTTGATTTGCATAAGCTTCCTGAAACGGATTTGCCGGAAATAGCAATGGTAGGTCGCTCTAATGTAGGTAAATCATCTCTAATAAACAAAATCCTTAACCGCAAGAACCTGGCTAAATCCAGCTCTACTCCGGGAAAAACTCGCACTATAAACTTCTATTTAATCAACCAATCTTTTCATCTGGTCGACCTGCCCGGCTATGGTTATGCTAAGGTATCTCGCAGCGAACAGCAAAAATGGGGCCAGATCATCGAAAACTATTTGAAAGACAGGAAACAGTTACGAGGTGTTATACATTTACTGGATATCCGCCATGAACCCAGCGAAAACGACCTTCTTATGAAAGAATGGCTAAGCCACTATAATATACCCATTTTAATAGTAGTTACCAAGGCTGATAAAATATCCCGCGGTGCCCGGCAAAAACACTTGCAGGTTATAAGCCGTAAACTAAATCTTGATCCTGGGCTTAAACCATTAGTCTTTTCTGCCGAAACTGGTGAAGGAACAAAAGAACTCCACGCAGCTATAGAAGAAATAATGGAAATTAATTAAACAGATACTGAAAGCACTGCTGCCTAAATTGTACCGATAGGTACGTCCGTGTCCCCTTTAGGGTATGTCCTTCGGGCATGATGGGTTAATTAAGAAATTAAAAATTAACAATTCTATCTTTCATATGCTGTATCAATTCTTTTTCAGTTTCGTTTTCCCGGGTAGCCAGGAAGCGGTCCAGCATTTCGATTAATTGCTCCCGACCGCCGTCCTCAGATAAGCGTTCACGGGGGGATTTGCCGTCCAATTCGCTCATGGGAGTATCCAGCCATCTTTCCGTTTCCTGATCTTTTACAATCATGAACCACAACCAGTTTTTATCGGCAGGTGGCGGCTGCTGCAGGAAGCGATTACTGAATACCTGTAACTCTTTACCTGGCAGGATAACACCTACTTTGTTTTCCAGCTTTTTAATATCCTCCAACACATCGGCACAAGTTACCACTACGCTTTTCCCAACCATTATCCTCATATATCCCCGGTTCTCTCCTGCTGGAGTAAACCAGGTAAAATCTGCACTATCATATAGCCGTTCATATTCATTGTCTGTGGTCAGGTCTTCCAGTAAGAGAACTTTCTCCTCCTCATTTATTTCACAACTACGCATGTCATTAAAGTTGACCAACATTTTGTTATAAGCGTGATCAAAAATGCCATAAAGCATTTCACCATGGAACTTAAGAGTGTTTAACATAGTACTATTTAATAACTGGCGTATGAACTCCATGTGTTCCAATAGAAATTCGTGTTGTCCTGCCTTATTATCAACTGCCAGCACCATACCTGAAAAAAGGCTTTCATCTTCTATGATGACCAGGCGGCCAAAAAGAAGCAAGTCGGTATCTCCATCTATGCCCTCCCATGGTTCTTTCAGCAGAATATCGCAGGGGTGGTCCAGAAATATATCCCGGGCCCTTATATAATAATCAGATATTTCCTCCACACGATATACCGAAGGGAACGATATACTTAGTGCGCCCAGGGTGTCGTGCAGTGAAGTGGGGATATAATTAGCATTTTCCAACATATAATGATAGGCTAAAGTGTTTTCGTCTTCAGTTAAAAGGTCAAACCATAGCCAATCTGAAAAAATAGATTCATGTTCCGGAGGGAGAGCTTTATTTACACTAAAACGAAGAAACTGGGTTTGCGCATCTTTGCGAATCTTTTTTATGACGTTTTCAAAATACTCGTCCAGTTTCATCTTAACAGCAGTCATTAGCCTACTGCCCCGGGTAAAAGGGTCATCACTGGCTTCAATAAAATCATCTACTACTCCGCAGCACTTTTTGTATTTTTTACCGCTACCGCAGGGGCAGGGATCGTTTCTACCAACCTTTTGCTTGGCCAAACAAAATTCCTCCTTAAATTGCTCGTATTGCCCAAATCAATGATATAAGCTTAGCATATCAGCCGGATTTTTAAAATTACTCTGTTTAAATAACTTGGGACTTGCAATAAATGTGAATTTTAGTACAATATAAACAGATATTATAAATATTTAATTGAATCTATAGGACATGATGTGGCCTTACCTATATCCCTACCTGTTACCCAGGTAGGGAAATTTCTATTTATAGGGAACTATTCTGGATTAACGTTATACTATAGGGATATAATCCAGGTATATGACTTGCCATGGCCTGAGTATTTTAAGTACAATTTAGATTATATGAACAGGCTTTATTTTCATACTCACGTGAGAGTATATGAGGAGGTTAACTAATAATGTCAGCTCAGAACTTACCCAGTGTTTACGACTCGGGTACTGTTGAAGGGAAATGGTATGAGCACTGGAAAGAAAACAACTATTTTGCTCCCAGCGATGACTATAGCAAAAAACCTTTTTCCATAGTTATGCCCCCACCAAATGTAACTGGTTCACTGCACCTGGGACATGCACTGGATAATACCCTGCAGGATATATTAACCCGTTGGCGCCGGATGCAGGGTTATAACGTTCTGTGGCTGCCCGGAACCGACCATGCCGGTATTGCTACCCAGGCTCGGGTGGAAGAAGCGCTGGCCGGAGAAGGTTTGAGTAAATATGACCTGGGGCGGGAGAAATTCCTGGAACGGGTGTGGGAATGGAAACACCTCTATGGTAACCGTATAACCAGCCAGTTAAGTTTAATGGGTTCTTCCTGCGATTGGAGTCGAGAGCGATTTACTATGGATGAAAACTGTTCCCGGGCAGTACGGGAGGTTTTTGTTAACCTCTATGAAAAGGGTCTGATTTACCAGGGGGATTACATAATCAACTGGTGCCCCCGTTGTCATACTGCTATTTCTGATATAGAAGTAGAACATGAAGATAGTGACGGCCATTTATGGTATATAAAATACCCGGTACAGGATGGGAATGAATTTCTAGTGGTGGCTACTACTCGCCCGGAAACTATGCTGGGTGATACCGGGGTAGCAGTTCATCCTGAGGATGAACGTTATACTCATCTACTGGGTAAAAACGTGGTCTTACCCCTGGTCAACCGGGTAATTCCCATTTTTGCTGACTCCTATGTAGAAAAAGAGTTTGGAACCGGTGCAGTAAAGGTAACTCCGGCTCATGACCCCAATGATTTTGAAATGGGCCTGCGCCATAACCTGGAGCAGGTGGTAGTTATAGATAATCATGGCCAAATGAATGAAAATGCCGGTCGTTACCAGGGGATGGATCGTTATGAATGTCGTCGCCAGATTGTTGCTGATCTTAAAGAGCAAGGCTTTCTTATTAAGATTGAAGATATAAAGCATGCAGTTGGTCACTGTCAGCGCTGTGATACCATAATTGAGCCCCTGGTATCAAAACAATGGTTTGTGCGCATGAAACCTCTGGCAGAGCCGGCTATAGAAAAGGTCTTAAATGAGGAAATTCGCTTTGTCCCCGAGCGTTTTACCAAAATATATATAAACTGGATGGAGAATATCAGGGACTGGTGTATATCCCGGCAATTATGGTGGGGTCATCGCATACCCGTATGGTACTGTCAGGATTGTGGAGAAATAATCTGTAGTAAAACTGACCCTGACCATTGTCCCTCCTGCCGGTCAAGTTCTTTAGAGCAGGACGAGGATGTCCTGGATACTTGGTTTTCCAGTGCTTTATGGCCATTCTCTACTCTGGGCTGGCCGGAGTCAACTACTGATCTGGATTATTTCTATCCGACTACGGTATTGGTAACTGGGCGGGATATTATTTTCTTTTGGGTAGCGCGTATGATTTTTTCTGGTATTGAACATACGGGTAAGGTGCCCTTCTACGACGTTAACATTCACGGTTTAATTCTGGATGGTCAGGGTCGCAAGATGAGCAAATCCCTGGGTAATGGCATTGATCCTATAGAGGTCATTGAAAAATACGGGGCTGATACCCTGAGGTTTTCACTGATTACCGGAGTTACACCAGGTAATGATATACGTTTCCATTGGGAAAAGGTAGAGAACACCCGGAACTTTGCTAATAAAATTTGGAATGCCTCCCGCTTTGTCATCATGAACCTGGAGGGTTATGAAAAAATCGAAATTAATCCGAATGACTATACTTTGGCCGATCGTTGGATAGTTTCTCGCTTAAACCAGAGGGCCGAGGAAGTTAACCATCTTTTGGAACGTTATGACCTGGGTGAGGCAGCCAAAGTTTTATATGATTTTATTTGGGATGAATTCTGCGACTGGTATATTGAATTGGCCAAACCCCGCCTGAGTTCTTCCGCCTCTAAAACAGAAAAGCTGGTAACCCAAAATGTTTTAGTGGAGACCTTAACCGGTATACTAAGGCTACTTCATCCCTTTATGCCGTTTATTACCGAAGAAATATACCACTACCTACCTGGACATAATGAGACTATAATGCTTGATCCCTGGCCGGTAAAAAATGATGAGCACATATGGGAGTCTTCATTGGAAGAGATGCAGCAGATAATTAGCATTATTCGCGTTCTGCGTAATATTAGGGCTGAGTTTAACGTATCCCCGGGGGCACAAATTAAAACGGTACTGGTAGTAAATGATGATAACTATCGGAAGATTATTTCAGCTAACCAGGTCTATATTAAACAGATGGCCCGGGTAAAAGAAATAGAAATAGTTAAAAAGTTGGATCGGAAACCGGCTCAGGCTGTGTCTGCACTTACCAGTCAGGCGGAAATATACGTACCTTTAGAAGGGGTCATTGATATTGACAAGGAAATGGCCCGCCTTAAAAAAGATTTAAAGGGTGCAATAGATGAGCTAGCCCGAGCCGAAGGTAAGCTAAATAACCAGAACTTTATTTCTCGTGCTCCCCAGGAGGTTATTGAGAAGGAAAAGGGTAAAGCCGAAGAAGCTAGGATTAGGAAAGAGGGTATTCTGCAACGTCTAGAGATTTTGAAACAAGCTTAGCTCAATATTTGGCTAGTATCAGCAAGCCCGGGCTCGTACCCGGGCTTGAGCGCATTAAAACATTATTAAGATTTATGGGTAATCCAGAGCAAAACTATCCCTCTATTCACATTGCCGGAACTAATGGTAAAGGTTCGGTAGCATTGATAATATCTTCTATACTACATGAGGCCGGGTACCGGGTGGGGCGTTTTATCTCGCCCCATATTCATTCTTACCGGGAAAGATTTACTGTTAACAACCAGGAAATCAAGGAAGATATACTGCTGGACTATCTGCAAAAAATAGAGGAATACTTGGCAAAAATGTGCCAGCAGGGTTATGACCGGGTTACCGAATTCGAACTGCTTACTGCCATTGCCTTCCAGTATTTTAAGGATAGTGAAGTCGATATGGCTGTACTGGAGACGGGTATGGGCGGAATTTACGACTCCACCAATGTGGTTTCCCCATTATTATCTATTATTACTGGTATTGAGTATGATCACCAGTCCTATCTGGGGAACAGCTTGAAGGAAATAGCCTTAAACAAGGCCGGGATTATTAAGCCAGGTGTACCGGTGGTAGTTGGGGATATGGATGAAATAGCACTCCAGGTTATACAAGATAAAGCTCGTTGCCAGGGTTCCAGCCTTTTCCCTGCTTCTCTTTTTCAGGTTAAACACCAAAGTAAGCCAGGTATAGGTGCGCAGACCCTTAATATCAAAGGTCCGGGCCTGGAAATAGACAGGGTATATTTTTCACTGCTGGGGGATTTTCAACTAAAAAACCTGGCAATAGCCTTGACCTCATTAATGGTACTTAAACAGCAGGGTTATAATATTAAGAATGAACATATCATAAACGCACTATCTACTTTGAAACATCCCGGACGGATGGAATTAATCAGCAGTAATCCTCCTATCATCCTGGATGTAGCCCACAATCCCCAGGCGGCCAGAGAGCTGACCTACTCTCTCAGTAATCTTTTTCCAAACCAGCGATGCATAATGGTTTGCGGGATGCTGGATGATAAGGATAGCATGGCAATTTTGCAGGAATTAGGGGGGAACTGTCGGGCTAGCTTAATTACTAGGCCTGAAAATGAGCGTGGGTTGCACTGGCAAAGGGTAGCAGAGCAATGGCGGTTTTTATATCCAGAGAAAAAAGTTTGGGTAAAGGAAGACATTGAAGAGGCTGTAGAAACTGGTATTAACCTGTTGGGGGCGGATGAATACTTATTACTGGCAGGGTCATTCTATATACTGGATCGTGCCCGTAGATATCTTATCAGAACTAGGCAGTAATACTGAAGCTGTCTTGTTAATAATTTTAAATCTTGATCTGGAGCAATTGTCTAGAGTAAGGGGTGAGGAGTAAGGGGACAGTTAAATAAGTGCTCCTCATTATTATCGGTGGTTCCGGCCTCGGGCATAGGGAGGTTAATAACTATTTAAGCTATTATTAACACATTCTTAACACAGGGATAAACTTAATAGGTGTTATAATTAACAAAAAGGTATCTTGTATACAAAACAAGGAGGTATCCGGCTTGTCTTTCAGACTAAAGCCACGGGATGATAAGTTTTTTAAATACTTTAACGACTTAGCTGATGCTATATGTGAAGCCTCCATGATTTTAAAAAGCTTTGTAGAAAACCGCAGCGACCCCGCTACTAACCTGGAGAAGATAAATGAAGTGGAAGAACGGGGTGACATTGTTTTATCCGAAGTTATGAAACGGATAAACAATTCTTTTATTACCCCTTTTGACCGGGAGGATATATTGATGCTAGCCCGGGAACTTAACAACGTTGTGGATCACGTGCAGGGTACTATGGAAAAAATTGTAATATACAAAGTGGGGCAACCTAAAGAAGATTATGTTTTGAAACTGGTTCAGGTCTTAGAGGAGGCTGCCCACGAGATAAAGAATGCTGTAGCTAAATTACCTGACGTGCGAAGCAAGAGCAGTGAAATTATTGATTCATGCGAGAAAATCCGGTCTTTTGAGCATGAAGGGGATTACCTCTACCGGGCGGGCATAGCTCTTCTTTTTGAAAACACCTCCAATGTTATTGACATTATTAAATGGAAAGAAATATACGAGCATCTCGAAACTACATTGGACTATTGTGAGAATGTCAGTAACATTTTAAAGGGAGTAGCTATTAAATATGTATAGTATAGGGATAATCATTGTAGTCGTATTTTTTGCACTGGTTTTTGATTATGTTAATGGTTTTCACGATACCGCTAATGCGATAGCCACATCTGTTTCTACCAAAGCCCTTTCCCCCCGCACCGCTATTCTTGTTGCTGCTACCTTAAACTTTCTGGGCGCTATGAGTGGTACGGCAGTAGCCGAGACCATCGGCAAGAATATTGTTGCCCCGGAAATGGTCACCCCGATAGTTATTATTAGCGCATTAATAGGCGCTATCTTCTGGAACTTGTTTACATGGCGTTTCGGTATTCCCAGCAGCTCCTCTCATGCGCTTATTGGAGGTTTAATTGGGGGCGTAATTGCGGGTTTTGGTGTCGGTTTTGTTAAATGGTATGGTTTTTTAGTAATTTTAACCGGTCTTATTATTGCTCCTATAGTAGGACTGGCTGCCGGAAGTTTAGTCATGACAATTCTCTTCTGGCTTTTCAAGGGAACCTCGCCCGCACGGATTAACAATAAGTTTCGCAAGCTACAAGTAGTTTCTGCTTGTATGGCTTCATTTGCTCATGGTTCCAATGATGCTCAAAAAACTATGGGTATAATAACTATGATACTGGTAAGCAGTAGCCTCATCAGTACCTTCCAGGTTCCTCTCTGGGTAAAAATTGCTTGTGCCACTGCTATGGCCGCCGGTACTGCAGTTGGTGGATGGCGTATTATCCGCACCATGGGCGGAAAAATTTTTCGTATTGAACCTATAAATGGATTTGCCGCAGATTTTACTTCAGCAGTAGTTATTTATACTGCCAGCCACTTCGGTGCACCTGTAAGTACTACTCATGTAGTATCTTCCTCCATAATGGGGGTAGGAGCAGCTAAACGTCTAAAAGGAGTCCGCTGGAATATAGCCCGCCAAATTGTCATCGCCTGGTTCGTTACCATTCCTTCATCTGCACTCGTGGCAATTCTTATTTACAAAATGCTAGCACTATTAGTATAATAAGGGATAACCGTGTTATTAGGTGCTATTCTATAGTAAATAGTAATATTTTTACACCCTATTTAGTCGCGAATTTTTTCACAAGGTGGTAATATAAAGGGAGATATTAATGCAAAGGAGTAACGGGATTTGAAAGTATATAAAATTCCTGAAGCTACGGTGATGAGGCTCTCCATCTATTCCCGCTACCTGCACCAATTAATGGGTGAGGGAGTAGAGACTATTTCCTCTGGCGAAATTGCCCACGGTGTCGGGGTCAGTTCCGCTCAGGTGCGGAAAGACCTGGCTTACTTTGGAGAATTTGGCACCCGGGGAGTAGGATATAAAGTAGAAGAGCTCTATGGACACCTAATGAAAATCTTGGGATTAGATCGCAATTGGAATATTATTATTATTGGAGCCGGTAAGCTGGGTTCGGCCCTGGCGCTTTACCAGGGATTTGCTGATCGTGGCTTCAATATTAGTGCTATCCTTGATGTTGACCCAGATAGAATAGGCAATAAGCTGGGCGATGTAAAGGTTGAAAAAATAGAACTGTTGGATAAGAGAGTGAAAGAGTCTAATGTAAGTATTGGGGTAGTAACGGTACCGGCTAGGGTAGCTCAGGATGTAACCGATAAGCTGGTAAATGCTGGAGTTAAGGCTATCCTTAATTTCTCACCCCGAGTATTACGGGTTCCTAACGATATTATTCTGCGTAATGTTGATTTGTCGGTTAACCTTGAAGTTTTAAGTTTTAACCTGGCCTTTAATAAATAAATGTTTATAAATAAACAAAGTGAAGTTGGATAAAGAGGAGAAAGCTTCTAATGGGAGTTTTCTCCTCCTTTATCTAACTTGTTTTTAACTATTACTAATGCTAAACTTTAAAAAACAAAGCTTTGCTGGAGGGTTAATACTATGGCTAACAGGTCTCACGCCTATCCAGGATGGCAGGTTTTATTACTTTTACTAGTAGTAGGAGGAATTATAGGCGGGTGGATAGGAGATCTCATAGTTGGACTCTGGCCGGCTCTAGGAATCCTGGGAAAAGTTCAAAGTGTTGGTATACCCGATTTTACTCTTAACCTGCAGGTTTTTTCCTTGACCTTTGGTTTTATGTTACATATTAGTTTCTTTACCCTACTGGGATTTGTCCTCTCCTATCTAGTTTATAAGAGACTATAAAGTTCTATTAGAGTTTATGATTAATATGAATTATAAGGTATAAGAGTGAGGTATAGTTTTTGAAAGAGATTATCCTGGCATCCAGTTCCCCCCGGCGTCAAAGTCTGCTGAAAAATCTTGGCATATACTTTTCAACCATGTCTGCAAATATTGATGAAAATTTCCTGCCCCAAGAGTCTCCCCGTGATGCGGTTAGAAGGTTAGCCAGGCTAAAAGCTGAAAGGGCTATCCTCGTATTAAAAGAGGATTATCTGCTTATTGCCGCCGATACTATCGTGGTTCTGGATGGACAGGTAATGGGAAAACCCTGCAGTGAAGATGATGCCCTGGAGATGTTGACCCGGCTAAGTGGTCGTTGTCATGAGGTAATAACCGCTGTCTGTGTAAGAACAAGTGCGGGAGGATGTGAAGTTGAGGATGAGACTACCCGGGTTTATTTCCGGTCTTTGAGTAAAGAGGAAATCGAAGCTTATATAGCCAGTGGTGAACCGGCAGATAAAGCTGGTGCCTATGGAATACAAGGACGAGGTGGGCTTCTAGTCGAGAGAATAGAAGGATGCTATTTTAACGTAGTGGGATTGCCGATAAGCCGACTTTACCTTATGCTGAAAAAACATGGTTTAAACCTGTTGGAGGTGTAAGCCGGTGGGCGAATATTACGTATGTATAAAGGACATGCCTGAGACTATGCGGCCTCGGGAAAAACTTATGCTCAAAGGAGAAACCATTCTTACTGAAGCTGAGCTTCTAGCTATTGTGTTGGGTGGAGGAACTAAAAAGATTAATGCTCTGGATTTGGCTATGCGACTATTAGCCAGATATAAGAACTTAAGACAATTAAGAGAAGCTAGTCTCGAAGAATTGATGGTGGAAAAAGGAATAGGGCCTGCTAAGGCAGTAAGTATTAAAGCAGCCTTAGAGTTGGGTCGTCGGGCAGCCATAGATGCTAATAATAAAATGTATATAAAATCTCCCGAGGATGTAATCAATGCGGCTGCAAGTGCGAACATGGAAGAAATGAGATATTTTGACCGGGAACATTTCCGGGTTATGTATTTAGATCGCAAGGGTGGATTATTAGTAATGGAAGATGTATCCGTAGGGGGATTGCATAGTTCCATAGTGCATCCCCGGGAGGTGTTTAAGACTGCGGTTAAAAAAAGTGCTGCCTCCATGATATTAGTTCATAATCATCCTAGCGGAGACCCGACTCCTAGTCGGGAGGATATCGATATAACTAATAGATTGATTAATGCTGGTAAGTTGATGGGCATAGAAGTATTGGATCATGTCATTATAGGTGATAATACATACTGTAGTTTAAAAGCTAGGGGACTAATATAAAATAGGCTCAGGTAATAAAACTATCTAGTATCAAATGACTTTGATTTGAGAACTTGCCCAATTATTTAGAGTGAGGAGTTAGGGGTAAGGAGACTTTCTGACTCTGTCAACCCGATACAGCTGTTATTTTTGGTGGTTGCGTATGCTGGGCAGAAATGAAGGTTTAATTTTAGATTAAGGAGGAAACATAGTGTTCGGCAAAGACATGGGAATAGATTTGGGTACGGCCAATACTCTGGTTAATATAAAAGGTAAGGGGGTAATCCTTACGGAACCATCGGTGGTCGCTATACAGAGTGACAATGGAAGGGTTCTGGCTGTGGGTGATGAGGCTAAAAGGATGATAGGCCGTACACCAGGTAATATCGTTGCTATCCGTCCTATGAAAGATGGAGTAATTGCAAATTTTGATGTTACTCAGGCTATGCTAAGTTATTTTATAAACAAGGTGCTGGGTTCAAGAACCCCGTTTATGCGCCCCCGGGTAATTATAAGCATACCTACTGGATGTACCACTGTGGAAGAAAGGGCAGTGAAAGAAGCTGCTCTCCAGGCTGGGGCCAAAGAAGCTTATTTGGTGGAGGAACCCATGGCTGCTGCAATAGGCGCCGGTTTGCCGGTATATGAACCTACCGGAAACTTAATAGTGGACATTGGGGGAGGAACTACCGAGGTTGCAGTAATATCATTGGGAGGTATAGTTACTGCCAAGTCGGTCAGGGTGGCTGGTGATAATATGGATGCGGATATTATGCAGCATCTTAAGAAAAATTATAACTTACTTATAGGTGAACGTACCGCTGAGGATATTAAAATTTCTATTGGTTCTGCTCTTTGGGAAGGTGATGAAGAATATTATGAAGTACGAGGGCGTGATCTGGTAAGCGGCCTGCCTAAAACCATAAAGATATCTTCATCAGAGATCCAAAATGCCCTGAAAGAAACTGTAGATCATATAATTGAGGGCATTAAGGTATGTTTGGAAAAGACACCCCCGGAGCTGGCTTCAGACATAATCGACCGGGGAATCGTAATGGCTGGCGGCGGAGCTCTTTTAAAAGGGTTGGATAAGCTTATCAGCCAGGAAACCAATATTCCGGTTTATGCCTGTGAAGACCCGCTGCTCTCTGTTGCTCGGGGGACAGGTAAAGTACTGGAGAACATTGAGGTTTTGAAGAGAGTATTAATACAACCTAAAAAAAGCATGTGAGACCGGGTGAGGAATTTTGTTTAAGCTGTTCAAAAGCAGGTTCTTCTGGTTGCTGTTACTTGTTATATTTATTTCCCTTGCGGTAATGAAATCAACGGCTACTCAGCGTAGCAACATTACCTTTTTGGAAAAAGTGATTCGGGATACTTATGTTCCACTGCAGGGTGGGGTAAGCAGCATCAGAAATAACTGGGATGGGTGGACTGCGGTTTTCAGCGATAAAAGCCATATGCAGCAACAAATTAAATTACTAGAGGCTGAAAATAGCCAGCTTGCCCTGGAAAACCAGTCTTTGCAGGAATACAAGCAGGAAAGTTTTCGTCTGCGCAAAATGTTAAACTTCGATAATGCTAATCGGGAGAACTACGATTTACTTCCAGCCCACTTAATTGCTCGCAGTCCCAACAATTGGTATGAGTGTATCACTATTGACCGGGGTTTCAGACAAGGTGTAAAGAAGGATATGGCTGTAATTAGTCCCAACGGTCTAGTTGGGCGAGTAGGTAGTGTTAGTGAGAATTCGGCTCAGGTTAATTTAATTACTGATCGAGAGATGGCAGTAGGAGCAATAATTCAAAAAACCCGAGAAACTAACGGTATTATTGAAGGCCTGGGGGATAGTAACCAGCTAAGAATGATTAATATTCCCTATTACTCGAAAATTAAAGAAGGTGACCGGATTGTAAGTTCCGGACTTTCAGCTATATATCCCCCGGGAATTAACATAGGAACAGTGACTGAGGTTTCCCGGGAACCCAATGGATTGTTGCTGGTGGCAACGATTAAACCAACAGTAGATTTTAACAAACTGGAGGAAGTCTTTGTCATAACCAGTTACCATCCGGTGGAGGTTTTTGAGGAGGAAGAGGAGTAGCCACATTGCGTATTCTGGTTCTAATCCTACTGCCCTGGTTGTCAATCTTCTTACAATCGACAGTATTTAGCTCATATACTATAAAAGGTACGACTCCAGATTTGGTTCTGGTTTTTGTTACCTTTTTTGCGCTTTTTAACACTGCTGAGAAAGGCAGTGGATATGCATTTTTATGTGGTCTTCTAGAAGACCTGTATATGGGACGCTTTATCGGGCTAAATGCTTTATCAAAAGGATTAACCGCTTATATTGTGGGCAGAGTACAGGGTAATGTTTTTAAGGAAAATATGTTTGTAGGCGTTCTCGGAGTAATAGTGGCTACTGTCCTAAATTCTCTTTTTCTATTCCTGATTAGCATAGTGGTATTTGATGTATTTCATATTGATACAGGTATGTTGCACCACATTCTGTACCAGGCTCTTTATAATGTTATTGTAGCCATACCCCTTTATGTTTGGTACTATAACTCCTCTAATAGTGGTGTACTGAAAACGCAATGGAGAGTTTAAATGAAACCTAAAACTATTAAGACCAGATTAAAAGTCTATTCCTATATAGTTATAGCACTACTGGCAATATTATGTGTTAGGTTGGCGGTAGTTCAGCTTTTTCATCAGCAGGCCTACCAGACCCAGGCCAAGGAGAATCGTATCCGCCTAGTTGCAGTAAAGGCTCCTCGTGGGGAAATATATGCCCGCGATGGGGACATACTGGCTAACAATGAGCTGGTCTATACCTTGAGTTTAAGCTACCTGGGGTTGAACGGCCAGGATAATGTGGTAGACAATTTGGCAAAACTACTACAATCTTACTATCCGGAAATAGATAAAAGCTACATTGAAGAGAAAATTAATCTTCAAAAATATCGCTTGTTTGAACCTCTTATAATTGTGCGGGACATTCCCTGGGAGCTAGTTGTGGAAATAGAGGAGAATCGCCAGACACTTCCTGGGGTAACTATTACGGTTGAGCCATTGCGCGCTTACCCCGAGGCCACTTTGGCTGGGCACGTATTGGGTTACATTCATTCTATCAGTGCTAAAGAACTGGCCAATAATGAAGAATCCAAATACAGTATAAACAGTTTAATTGGAAAGTCAGGAATCGAGAAGCAGTATGAGAAAGAGTTGCGGGGTAAGGACGGTGCCCGCCGGGTAGAAGTTGATGCCAATGGTAGGCCGGTACGAGAGTTAATGACGTTAGAACCTTCACCAGGTAACGATCTTTATCTTACCCTGGATATGGAGTTGCAGAAGGTACTAGAAAAAAGCATGGACCAGGTTTTAAATCAAATACAGGAAAGGTATCCTAAAGCCAAGGTAGGTTCGGCTGTAGTGATTAATGTTAAAACTGGCGAAGTATTAGCTATGTGCAGCAGACCCGCCTTAAATCCAGATGATTGGAAAGGTAAGCTGAGCAATGAAAAGGCCTCTTATTATTACCCTCCAGGTAATTATGACCCTATGAATCCAGGAGCGGAAATTAATCGTGCTTTGCAGGAGGCTTATCCACCTGGTTCAACCTTTAAGCCTATTACAGGTATGGCAGCTCTGGATGGAGGCTCGGTAGATCCCCTGAGTTTGGTTAATTGTGGCGGTGCAAAACCTAACATAAAATGTACCGGAGTTCATGGTAATGTCAATTATTATGCAGGCATGGCCCGTTCGTGTAACACTTATTTTCAGGAAATGGGACGCCGGGCGGGAAAGGATAACATTATTCATGTAGCCCGGGAATTTGGTTTGGGAAGTAAAACTGGGATTGATCTGCCCGATGAAAGCCAAGGTCTTTTACCAACACCCCAGTGGAAAAAAGAGGTTAATGCAACCATATCAAATAATCGTTACGCAGCTACGCTTAAACGCCTGGATGAAAAATATAATGCTTTAGAGCAAGAGGCCAAGGGTAATCAAGAACAGTTAGAAAAATTAAAACGGCAAAAACAACAGGAAAAAAACCAGATAGATGCCGAACATGATATTGACTATCGCTGGAATACCAACTGGCAGGATTATGATACTTTTAATATGTCTATCGGTCAAGGTTACAACGATTATACCGTTATGCAGCTAGCTAACTATGTAGCTACAATAGCTAATGGCGGTTACTTAATGAGGCCACACATCATGAAAAGTGTAGTTTCCCATGAAGGTAAAACTCTGAAAACGGTAAAACCAGAGGTAATTGATGAGGTTGATGTATCACCCGCAACCATTGCCGAAACCAGGAGGGCTATGCTGGCAGTCGCCCAGCCCGGAGGTACAGCCCATTTCCTTTTCGCTCACTTCCCTGCAGAGTTTCAGGTTGTTGCCAAGACCGGAACGGCTGAAACCGGTAGGCAAGGAGATAATCCTAAAAAAGATTATCATGGGGTATTCATTGCTTTTGCACCTTTTGCCGATCCTGAAATTGCATTTGCCGGAGTAATTGAATACGGTTATAGCGGTGGAGGTTCAGTAGGTTATGTAGCCCGTGATATATTTGAACATTATTTTGGAATTAAGGACCACCTGGCCGATGAAAAAGCTCTGGAAGATGAAGAGATTCCGTCAACTAATCAAAGTAATGAAAATCAGGACGTAGTTGAAACAGACCCGACAGTGCGTCCTCGCTAAACCAGCGTGCACAGGGCACAGTTCTCTTGTGTGAAACAATAATCAAGTATATTACGGGTATGGTTATAGAACCATACCCGTATTTTTTTGTGCAAGAAAAAAGACTACCGGTTGTATTATTTGTTAACGTGGAAAATGTTACTATATAGCAAGGTGGAGATTATGCTATAAGCGGGGAGGCTAAAAAGTGAAGAGGCTGCTATGGATTGGAGCCGTAATAATTCTAGTGATGGCAGGGCTGGGGATTTTTAATTATTATTATTATTTTCCTCCGAAATTGGCAAAAGCTCAAATAATAGAGCAGGCAGAAAAGCAACTGGAAAAAGAATTACCGTCCTATATGCGTAAACACAGCAACCCCTATATGAAAACCGAGCTGCATAAATTAAAAATACTGGATGTACGTGAACTAGGTCAGAAAACCTATCTTATTTTTAAAGCAGATGTCGAAATGCCTGAGGCCAATCCAGGTTATGAGAGGCCTTTTCAGGTCGGGACCTATATGCTGGGTATAAGGTTGGTAGAAGGCAAACCTGGGGGTATAGTTTTAAAGGATGGCATGGAATTTACTGCGGAAATGATAAGTGGGGCTAATCCGGTGGAATGTGGATTAATGCCGGATGGAGTCTTTTATGGCTTTTGTAAAGATCCCCGGGTAGACCAGGTAGTAATGGAAATGGGTGAGGGTAGTAATATTCAGGCTGAGATTCAAAATCGAGTTATACTGGCCCAAATACCTAAGGGCCAGATCGGGCTAACGCTCCATTTTTATGATAAAGCTGGGATGGAGATAGAGCAATCCTGGGGTATGAAGATTGCTTTTGTTTCCCAGAACGAGAAGTATTACCGCCAGTATAACAATTATCCCCTGGAGTGGTGGAACATGAGCGCGGAAGAAATTGATATCCTGAGTCCAGGGATGGTTAATGCCGTGTGGGTATTTCCCGACCAGCATAAAAAGAGCCTTGAAAAAGAGCGGGCCAATAAACTTATAGAATTGGTGGAGACGGGCATTCCGGTTATTTTTGTGGGTATGAAAGACTTAAAACAATTAGAGGTTTTTAGTTTAGAACAGAACAATATTTTAAATGGCGAAGTTCCAGCTAGTGAGATAGAAGCAATATATCTGGCTACCAATGAGCAGAAAGGCTTGCAAGCCGGGGTAATCACCCTGGATGACGAACAGGATTCACCGGTATTGATGAAGACGCTTAACCTGCGTTATCAGTTAGATTTACCGGCCAAGGCTAAGAATAAAACGGCTGATGCGATAAAC
>DIRQ01000026.1:0-22934 GCA_002424365.1 Syntrophomonas sp. UBA5432
ATTATGAAAAGTCTCCTGGCATATGTCGGAGTGGAGTCGGAGAGGTACCAGACCGCCTGGATATCAGGTGCCGAAGGGATAAAATTTCAACAGACCATGCAGAAACTGGTCGATGATGTTAAGACTTTGGGACCAAACAGAAAGCTGAGGGATGCCAGATGAAAGATATAACCTTAAAAATCAGAGAAATTGCTACCCGGCTTCTGCAGAACGGTCAGGTAGATATATTTATGGGCTGGGAAAAAGGCCAGGAGGAATACTCGACCCGACCCTTTTTTGCCCGCCGGGTGGAAGATTTAGAGAAACTCATTTTTAATGAATATTCCATCCATAACCTGTCCAATGATTTGCTTAAATATAGGGACGGACAGGAGAAGATAGGCATTGTCGTCAAGGGTTGTGATTCCCGCGGAATAGTCAGACTATTACAGGATAGGCAGATTAAGCGGGAACGCTTATATATTGTTGGGGTAGCATGCCCTGGTATGAAAGACCCGCTCCAGGCAGTAAAGGATAATTCCGGGTTTTTCCCCGCTGCTACTGGTGGCGAACTGGCTAACAAATGCAGCGATTGCATAGAGCCTAATCCGGTTATTTATGATGAGTTAATCGGTGATAAACAAAACCCTCGGGTTGGGGAAGAACGTTTTAAACTGGTTAAGGATACTGAAAACATGAGTGCAGACCAGCGTTATAAATTTTTTGAGGATGTATTTTCCCGCTGCATTCGCTGTTATGCCTGCCGCCAGGTATGTGTAGCCTGTAACTGCCGTACCTGCTTATTTGATGAGATGAAACCTCAGTGGGTAGGGCGGGAAACTAGTATCAGCGACAACTTTATGTACCACCTGGTGCGGGCTTCGCATATGGCCGGGCGCTGTATTGAGTGCGGCGAATGTGAACGGGTATGTCCGGTAAACATTCCCCTGATGCTTATAAACCAGAAACTGATAAAGGACGTAAATAAATTCTTTGGGCCTTATGAAGCAGGTATGGTTTATATTGAAGGGGCTAAACCCCCCTTAAGTTCCTACCAGGAAAACGATCCGGACAATTTCTTATAAGGGGTGAGGATTAATGCAGATATTAAATAAATCTAAAATAGAAAACGCCTTAAACCAGTTAAGTCAAAAGTCTGAACTCTTTGTCCCCATGGCCCGGGGAGATGAAAGTGGCTTTTACCCCTGGAATAGCTATCAGGTAGGTAGTGACCGTTTGATGCTGGATGCTTTAAATGTTTTATTGCCGCCCAAGAGTGTAGTATTTCCTCAAACCGAAAGGATGTACAGTTTTACCGGCAATGGTACTACAGTAGAGATAAAGGAAACATTTGAAAGTTCTCAACCCAGGATAATATTTGGTTTACGCGCCTGTGATGCGGCAGCTATTGCCTGTTTTGATGATGTATTTCTAACCATGGGTTTTGTAGACAGCTTCTACCAGGCTAGAAGAGATAATACTACCATAGTGGCTCATGCCTGTTACCAGCCGGGAACCAATTGTTTCTGTGAAGCTATGGGGGTTGACCCCTCTAACCCGGTAAATGCTGATGTTATTATCCGCGATGCTGGGGATGCCTATATTTGGGAAAGCAAGACCGATAAAGGTGAAAAACTAAGTGCCACCCTGGGTTCGCTTTTAGAAAATAAAGAGATGGCAGCACCACAATTGCAGCCCTTTAAGCAGCAGGCCAATTATGAGGGAGTGGCAGAAAAGCTTAAAGATATGTTTGAAGCCCCCATCTGGGAAGAACTGGCTTCGACCTGCCAAACCTGTGGTATTTGTACTTATGTTTGCCCTTCCTGTTACTGCTTTGATATCCAGGTAAAATCATGGGGAGATGAAGGGTATCGTTTCCGCTGTTATGATTCCTGCATGTATTCGGAGTATACCCAGATGGCGGGAGGTCATAACCCACGTAGCCATGAACAGGAACGCTTTCGTAACCGCTTCTTGCATAAGTTGCATTTTTTCTCGGAGAGATATGGCAAACCCCTTTGTACTGGTTGCGGTAGATGCATAGTAGCCTGTCCGGTAGGGATAAACATTGTTCAGATTATAAATGATATTAAGGAGGCGGATACCAGTGTCAGAGCATAAATGTAACTGTGAAAACCCACTGGTTCCGGGAATAGTAGAAGTTATCGATATCAAAGATGAAACCCCGGATGTTAAAAGCTTTTTTGTCCGTAGTATTGGCGGGGGATTACCCTTTGATGTTATGCCCGGACAGCTGGGTATGGTATCCCTCCTACCGGTGGGTGAAGGGATGTATTCCGTTTCCTGGCAGGAAGAACAGGAATACCTGCATTTTGCTATTAAAAGAGTGGGACTAATGACTAATGAGTTGCATCGCATAGAAGTAGGCCAGCAGTTGGGAGTTCGGGGTCCATACGGAAACGGTTTCCCGGTAGAGGAGTGCAAAGGCAAGGATATGCTCTTTATTGCTGGCGGTATTGGTTTGGCACCTTTGCGTTCCTTTATCAAATACTGCTTTAAACATCGCCAGGACTATGGCAACATTCAGATAATTTATGGCAGTCGCAGCTATGCTGACCTGTGTTTCAAGGATGAACTTTTTGAAAAATGGCCCCAGGAAAAAGATACTGAGGTTTACATCACGATTGATAATCCCGAAGAAGGCTGGAATGGGCATGTAGGTTTTGTTCCCGCTTACCTGGAGGAAATAAACCCTGCTGCTGAAGGTAAGATAGCGGTTGTTTGCGGACCCCCGGTGATGATTAAATTTGTCCTACAATCCCTGGAAAAAATGGGATATACAGATGAACAGGTAATCAGCACTCTAGAAATGCGCATGAAATGCGGTATTGGTAAATGTGGCCGCTGTAATGTTGGCAGTCAATACATTTGCCTGGATGGCCCGGTCTTTACCCTGGCCCAGCTCAAACGACTGCCACCGGAATGGTAGGAAAAAAAATTAGGTGTTTGTAGATTTTATTCTGCAAACACCTTTTTTTGCACAAGGGGACAGTTCCTTGTGATATTTGTTTTTTATTATCTGCTAATCCAACTTACCAGGATAGTACCCAGGGCTGTAGTGAGCCATTCATTTTCCCGCAACAACTCGCTATACTCAGTCAGGCATCCTCTGGATATTTCATTACCCGATAATATTTTTTCCACCTCTGGTAACAGAGCAGAAAAATCTTGTCCTGAACCTGAGGATTTTATTTTAATCAGGCTGTCAAGATAACTCATGTAATCAATAATCAGGCCCGGTTGGTCAGTTTCGGTAGCCGGTGCGGATAGCAAACATAGTTCAGTGTATTCCTCCTGGGTACCATAGTAGGCTCTTTCCTGAAACCACTGACCATCAGCATACTCATGTTCCGTAGCTATGATAAAGAATTCTTCTCGTGATTTTGCATCTACCAGCAGGTCACCAGGAGTAATATCTACACCCGGAAACAAAGCTATATATTTGCGGCCATTATTTGGGTCCTTATTCTTTAAACCAACAATTTCGTTAATTACCTCTGAATTACGGTTAACCGAAAATTTAATCCCCGACAGTTCCATTATGGTTTTTAATACCGGATTAATACTCGTACTCATATTGTTTACCCCCCCTTAATTATGCATTTTACCTTAAATGATTAAAAAAACCAGTGGCATTTAAGCCACTGGTTAAGGAAAAATGTTTTAAAAAACCGAGCCACCATACAGGTAACCGAGGTAGAAAACGCCTACGATAGCAATAATATGCAGTATCCACCATCCAGCCTTAAGAAAATTAAATGTCCCTAAATCATATCCTTCCTCAGTTCTAATCTCGCGATCTTCCATCTGAAGAAACCTCCTTAATATATTTTCCCTCGTAATTGCGCAGCCTCCGCGTCTATTTTCCATTTTACTCATAATATTTCCAGTTTAGAAAATCATATACATAAACTCTGCAAGACTCGATACGAAAAATTTGACAGGCCGTTTTTAATCTATAAAATAGAGTCATATCTAAAATAATATTGCACAAGAATGTGCACAAGGAGGGAGACATACTGATGTCAGACCTACAGAATAATTTACTTAACCCTACTTTAAAAGAAACACTGAGTCTATTTCAGCTGGATAAAAACTATATTTCTGGACAGGGAAGTTATTTGCTGGATGAGAAGGGACAGCGTTATCTGGATTTCATCTCCCAATACGGGGCTGTTCCCTTTGGTTATAATCCGGATTTTATCTGGGAGCGCTTACAGGAAGTCCGAGATAAATCTCTACCCAGTTTGGTTCAGCCCTCTATTCCCCAGGAAGCTTTAAAATTGGCCAATATGCTGGCAGATTGTAGCCCGGGGGATTTGTGTTATTGCACCTTTTGCCAGAGTGGAGCAGAAGCAGTGGAAACAGCTATTAAGCTGGCTCGCTCCGGCACCGGCAGGGAAATTATTTTATCTACCACAAATAGTTTTCATGGTAAAACCATGGGGGCTTTATCGGCTACAGGAAAGGAATCCTATCAAAAGCCGTTCCATGCTCCTATTCCTGGTTTTATCACTATACCATTTAATGACGTAGAGGCTCTAGAACGGATATTTGCTGAGCAAGGTAGTAATATTGCCGCCTTTATCGTTGAACCCATACAGGGCGAGGGTGGCATAATTGAAGCCCACCCTGGTTATCTAGCTGCTGCCCGGGATATTTGTACTGCTTATGGTGCTGCTCTAATTTTAGATGAAATTCAAACCGGATTAGGTAGAACCGGTAGGCTCTTTGCTTGCGAGTACGAGAATATTGAGCCTGATATTATGCTGCTTGCTAAAGCCCTGGGCGGTGGTTTACTACCGCTGGCAGTATGTATTAGTTCTCCCCGGATATGGAACGATGATTTTGGTATGCTCCATAGTTCAACTTTTGCCAATAATAATCTCACCTGCTCTGTAGGCCAGGCAGTATTGGAAAAGTTGCTTGCGGATGAGCGGCAGTTGGTACAGGAGGTGGCTGAGAAGGGAGATTACCTCCTGGATAAACTACGTCAGTTGGCCGGTCGTTATCCCGATGCGGTTAAAGAAGTACGGGGACGGGGCCTGATGCTAGGCTTGGAATTCCATGACCTTAAAGATTCGGGGTCTTATGATATGACCTTTATGGTTAACTCCGGCGGGTTTACTGCATTGGTAGTGGGCTTTTTGTTAAACGTTTATAATATTCGTTTGGCCCCCTTTCTTAATGATTCCATGACTTTAAGATTAGAGCCGGCTCTAAATATTTCCTATGAGGATATGGACTATGTTGTAGAAGTACTGAATACGGTTTGCAAAATTGTAAGCTACCGTGATTATGCCCGTTTTTATCGTTATTTAATTGGGGATTACAGTAAACCGGAACAAATAGTGGACTACCGTACCCATAGTCGAAAAACAAAATCTTCAAGGCTTAAAGCAGGGGAAGAAGCTAGTGAGAAATTTGCTTTTATCATTCATTATCCCGCTCCTGAAGACGTAGTAGCCAATAATCCATCCTTTGCCTCATTTAATCGGGATGAGCTGTATCGCTTTTTGGACTGGCAAAAGGATAGTCCTGGTGTAGAGGTGGTATGCCATATGCCGGCAATCAGGTCACTTGATGGTAAGATTGCCGAAGGTTGGCTAATCGGAGTACCTTTTGGTGCTCGGGAGATTATGAATTTGCCCCGGAAAGAAACCGTAGCCATGATTACCGAAGCAGTTGACCTGGGTAAAGAACTGGGAGCCGGGATAGTAGGACTGGGGGCTTTGACTTCGGTAGTTACTCGTGGGGGGAGGTTAGTTCAGGGTCGGGGGGTAGCTATAACCAGCGGTAATAGTTTTACCACTCTTATGGCCATGGAGGCACTATTTGCCGGTGCCGAGAAAATGCATATAAACCCTGAGCTAAGTAAGGCCGCTGTAGTTGGAGCTACTGGCTCTATTGGTCGTACCTGTACTCTAATGTTGTCTGAACAAAACAGCCAGATCACTTTGTTGGGTAACCCACATAGGCCAAATAACGGCAAGCAGAGACTGGAATCTCTCTTTTCTGAATTATTGGTTTACGCTTATCAGAGGATGCAAACAAATCAACCAGGGGGATTAAGTGGGTGGTTAAAACAAACTCTGGATATGCTTATTGAACGAGAGACTCCCAGGGCAAGAGAATTGAGTCAGGTACTGATGGATGGTGTTGATTTATCCTCCAAATTATTATCCTATATATGTGATTACCTGGGAATAGAAATGCCACTACAAGTTAGTTTGGATATTGATGCAACCTTACCTCAATGTGATATGATTGTTACCGCTAGTAATTCTCCTGATTATATTATCTACCCCCAGCATCTTAAGCCGGGAGCAGTTGTTTGTGACGTTGCTCGTCCAGCCGATGTCTCTCCCCAGGTTTTCAAAGAACGTGATGATGTTCTTATACTTGAGGGTGGACTAGTACATTACCCGGATAAGATATCCTTTGGCCCTAACCTCGGCTATCGGGATGGCGTAAATCTGGCTTGCCTATCGGAAACCGTACTTCTGGCCTTGGAAGGCGACTATAACGACTACAGCATTGGTTCCCGTATGCCTCTGGAAACAATTAACTACCTGCGTAGCCTTGGAAAAAAACATGGTTTGGGGCTGGCAGGACTTAAGATGGACAACCAGGAAATAAGCGACCGGGAAATCGAAGCTATCTACCAACGGTCATTACAGCTCAAGAAGGTAAATAATATATAGTGTAGGGAACGGCCCCTGTGCCGTTCCGTCATGGGTTAATAATTTCAGTGTGTTCAATATCTATTATTTTGCCTTCCTATGAATAAGGCAGTAAAATATATGGGAAGAATGTACAGGAGGGTAGGTAATGGATTTAGCAGATATAACCATAAGAAAAGATGGCAAATGGTATTACGGTACGGCAGAAATGTTCAGGCGTAACATATTAAATATATTGGCCCAAAATATCGAACGCCTGGAAGATGGTACATATTGTATAAAACTGGGCCAGGAGGAAAGTCGGATAGCAGTAGAAGATGTACCGTTTCTGGCTACCGGATACCTGGAAGAGGATGATGGAAAAGTAAAACTGGTCTTTCATGATCTGCAGGAGATGCCCCTGAATCACGAAATCAAACTATACCTAAAAGGTGACGTCCCCTATATTAGCTTTAGGTGGGAAGCTGATACCCGCTTAAGCCGGGGAGTCTATTGGAAACTCAGCGAATACTTTGATTTCCGGGGTGACGAAGTATATATAGTATTACCGCAGATGGTAAGTAATCACTAAAAACCTGCCATGACATTAAGGGGGCATAGAAATGGCACTAAGGATTATAACTGATACATCCTGTGATTTACCAGATAGGGAGCTGGAAAAACATAGTATCGAGATGATACCATTAAAGGTTACTTTTGATAACGGGGAGACCTTCTTGGATCGCTTTGAGCTGGCTCCGGCCAATTTTGTTAAGAAGATGAAACTGTCAAAAATACTACCCAAGACTTCAACCCCTGATCCCCATACATTTATAGAGTATTTTGAAAAAGGGTTAAAGGATGCAGGGGAAGTTCTATTTGTCAGTCTATCTTCTGGTCTAAGTAGTACTTATCAAACTGCACAACTGGCCTGTAATATGTTGGGCAGTGAAAAGGTAAAAATTTTTGATACCCTTACTGCCTCCCTGGGAACTGGTATTATGGCCATAAAAGCTGCTAATATGGCGGCCCAGGGCTTATCGTTGGACGCAATTATTGAACGACTAATGCGGATTCGGTCCAATCGGGAAGTTATTTTTACCCTGGATACGCTGGAGAATGTAGTCAAAGGTGGTCGCCTCAGTAGAATTGAAGGGTTAGCCGGTACATTATTACATATTAAGCCCATACTAAGGGGAAATGAGCGGGGTGTTCCTGAGGTTATCGAAAAGGTCAAGGGAAGGAAAAATGCTATACATCGCCTGGTAAGTTTGTTAGGTGGACTTACGGGAAATTCATTAAAGGACAGGTTAATTGGAATCAGCCATGTCAATTGTGAAGAGGATGCGATTTATCTTAGCAACCAAATTAAGAAAGATTATAATCTGACTAACGAAATTTTAATTTCCGAAATGAGTGCCACTATTGGTACCTATGCGGGGGAAGGTGGACTCATGATAAATGTGTAAAGGCAAAAAAAAAGGGCTTTAAAGCCGATCAAGCCCTAAAAAAATTGGTTTACCCGTATATACCTAATCCCCCCATGCTATTCGTATATGCAAATTATATGCCTAAAATGTTTGCTTGCGTACTATCCCCCCGCCACGACGGGGATTCCGGTCTAAACACCTGTAAGAATATTCCGTAAATTTGTATACTAAACAGGACGATATTTACAGCATATTTTGAGACACTGTCTCATTTAAGAGACGGATTATAGTCTACTCAGATGGGGAGGCCGAAAGGTAGACTTATCCAGAGTGAGGGCATAATCAATGGAAGCCAGCATTTCAGCCTTATCCTGAGGTAGTTTTCCCTGTACATTCCAGTAATTGGCTACATGATCGCTTAATACTACGCTATTTTCACATTCCAAATTCTCCACCAACGTACGCAGTTCCTGTAAGGCCTGGTGAGCATTTAGTAGAGTAAAGTTGCCGTTACGGTAATCCTCATATAGGGGAGAACCTGGGTAGGGCACCAGGGTTCTTATGCGGATGAAGTCAGGGCTAAAAGCACTTAAGGTCCGAGCACTATTCAATGCATGTTCATAACTCCGTTCCAACCCGCCAACGCCGGTAAGGTAATACTCACTTACTTCAATACCTGCTTTTTTAAGCTTTAAGCCAGCTGATATTATCTGTTCTGAGGTAGTACCTTTCTTAATTTTCTCCAGGGTAGTATCATCGCCGCTTTCCATACCTGTGTGAATTCGACTTAAGCCTGCTTCTTTAAGCTGTTTAAGCTCTTCATCACTCTTACGGTCAACAAAGCGGGCAGAGCCATATACAGTTATTCGTTGTAAATAAGGAAACAACTGACGGGCATAATTAAGTATTTCCACTAGTCGCTCGGTTTTCATGATTATGGTATTTCCATCCGGGAAAAAGAGGGAATTAATATGTTCCCCATAATAATCCCGGGCAGCAACTAAATCTTCCTTAATTTCCTCTACCGTACGCAACCGGAATTTTGTACCTTTATACATACTGCAAAAAGTACACTTATTATGGGGACAGCCGATACTAGCCTGAATAAGAAGGCTATAAGCTTCACTGGGGGGGCGATACACGGTTCCTTCATAACGCATATATTTACACCTCCTCTGCCCCTTTAGATTAACAAAAATAACTACCATTTTAAAGGGCTGGACATTATAATTTAGCGAGTAGCGGGTAGTGAGGAGGGTATTGTTATATCTCTGAAAAAGCTATAATATTAAAACAAAGTACCCATTCGTAAGGGGTTGGTGCCCATGTCGGTTAGACTACTAATCGTAGACGATGATGAAAGAGAAAGAATAGTACTCCGCTATGTACTGGAGCAGATCAAAAATGTTGAAATTGTCGGGGAAGCGGTACATGGCTTAGAGGCTCTTATGTTGTGCCAGGAAAAAAAGGTTGATTTAGTTTTCCTGGATATTACTATGCCAGAAATGGGCGGATTAGAAACTGCCCATAAATTACAACAACTTAAAGAAGTGCCTCTGTTTGCTTTTATTACCGTTAAAAAAGACATGGCGGTTGAAGCTTTTGAACTGGGTGCCTTGGATTATATTGTAAAACCAATTGAACAAAACCGGATTGAGCAGACTATTGAACGGGCCAGGCAACATATAGGCGATTGGGAAACCATCGAAGAAATGGTCAAAAACAAGCTAAAGGAGCGTATTGACCTTATTCTAGAAAGATACCGCAATTATGAACTATATTCTGATAAACTACCCGTCAGAGAAAAAGGTAAGATATCCCTATTAAATCAAGACGATATTGTGTTCTGCGAGAGCCAGGGTAAAAAGGTATATATATGTACATGTAATGAAGGCTTTCTTAGCAATTATACCTTGAATGAACTTGAGAAGCGCCTTAATAGTATTAACTTCTTTCGCGCTCATCAGGCATATATAGTGAATCTTAATTACATTAAAGAAATATTAAATCTTGGTGAAGGTTCTTATGTTTTGCATTTAGAAAAAAGTGATAAGAATATAATTCTAAGCCGTTCCAAAGCCAAGTTGTTAAGGCGAAAGCTAGGCATTTAAACATAGACCGGTTATACTAATAAAAGGACGGCTTATCTCCAGAAATGGACTAAATGTGCTTAAATAATGCTATTTCAATCGCATTCAGATGAGAAATTAGACATGGTAACAACGGTAATGTATAAGATTTAGGGGCTTATTTGTCGTTACAGGGCTTACCTTTTTAATAACCCCTAAAAATGCGAAAGCAATGGCAAGCTAGTGCAAAATATCCTTTTAATGCAACCAACTGCACGAAAATAGAGAAAAAAATCACAAAATAGTTTATAGTATAAGTGTGGGAGAAGTTCGTTTATTAAAATGAAAAGGAGGTAGGGGGGGAGTTTAGAAACCTGAATAGTCAGTGCGGATTAGATTTATTCAGGAAATAGAATTAAATAGATACACAGAATTGAAGCATTCCATTTTTGTAGCAAATATAAGTAGCCTATTTATTATTGCAAGTTATACTGCATCCCGTAAGAGATTGGAGTGATGCTCATGATACCTTTTTATAAGCTTGAACGCTATGAGGGTAACGAGGCTCTGTTTGAACTGGTTATGATGTCCATTGTTTCTAGTTACGTAGGGGAACCCTTACATGTGCATGCGGAAGGACTAAGGGGTACAGGGAAAACCACTATAATGCGAGCGGCCCGAGATATACTCCCTACGATTGAACGGATTAAGGGATGTATATATAATTGTGATCCGGCTACTCCCCATTGTCCTCATCATAGAAACCTTAGTGCAGAGGAAATCAAGGCTATCGGCGTCGAAGAAATTCCTATGCCTTTTCTAGAGATTTCCCATTCCGCTAAGGTAGGCACAGTTGCAGGTAGTATAGACCTAGCCAAATTGACTGATCCTGCCCATCCTGAAGCCCAGTTACTCCCTGGAATCATACCGCAAGCTCACCGTGGTATAATATTCATCGACGAAATCAACCGACTTGCTGATACCTCACCAGAGATCACCGATATATTACTTGACGTCATGGGTAATAAGCCTGGTCACCTGCAGATTGAAGAAGCAGGACTACCAGTTGTTGAAATAACGGTTAGTGTTTCCGTATGGGCAGCTTCTAACCCGGATGAAGAGCCCGGACCCCTGGAGGAAATTCGCCGACAATTATCTGACCGTTTTGACATGGTATGTTATATGGGGCGACCTGATTCCCTGGATATACTGGCTAATATGTTGGAAGAAAACTCTCATTTTCATAAGGTACACCAGGCTAATAACGCGAAAACAGCTGCAGTTGATGAGAGTAAGAACGAGCAGTATCGCAATGATATTATCAGGTGGGCGGAAATGTACGAAAAAACTGATCTCCCCGACTTTCTACGTAATTTTATCGCCCGTCTGTATATCAAACATAATCTTGAAAGTATCCGGGCCATACAAGCCATGCAGCAAGGAGCAGTATTATACAGTGTTTTAAAGAACCGGGACAAAGTAATGATAACCGATGTAACCCATATGATACCTTTAGTTCTCAAACACCGGGTTGATGGCGATACCCTGGTACGGATGATTAATGATGTCGATTCCCGGGGATCAAAAGATGGTATTCTAAGCTTTAAGGGTAGAAAAAACAAAAAAGATGAAAGTGACCCCGAGTATTTCCAGCAGGTAGCACGACCACTCAAGGATATGCACCGGGGAGAATTAGTACACACGGAAAAAACATTAACCCCTGGTGATTTTTAAAGGGGGTGAAGTCTTATGCTAGGTGAAGAGACTAATGTAGACAAGGCGGCTTCCGTAGGTAATTATCTTAGCCTTTATTTTGGTCAAAATCAGGGTGTAAGACTTGGTGAAAGTACAGTAATCAGCCGCCGGGCTCATGCCCGAATGCCGGAAAAACGGGTTAAAGGCCAAATCAAAATATTAATTAATCGTGATGCAGGCAAAACCTATTTAGACTATGTAGACGTTGATCAGGTTGTTCATATCGATGTGTATCATAAAGCAGGGGAGATTGATCCCCGCGATGTGGCCAGAGCGATATTCTGGGCATTGGATGAACATTTCCTGGAAAAGGACCCTCAGCTACAATATGCCGAGGAAGAACGTTTTAAAATGGTGAGCGGCTACGCCAATAAGATTTTTATCACCACCAATCAGGGTAAAGGACTGCTCTATGACCTGTTTCAGGATATATCAAAACCTTTTATTGAAGGGGAAGAAGGCCATGACCATGTTCATATCCTGGCTCGTCTAAACCGGGAAGAATATTATCTGGCTTATGTTATTGCTGAGACGGTTGAAGAAGTAATACTAGCATCCGGTATAAAACTATCCAAAGTGCGAAACATAGTCCATGGTAATCAAAAAGAAGAACGAGATAGCTATGCCGGGTATATTAAATTACCCTGGAAAAACTTCAAGGGACAAAATGCTCGCCAGCTTCCTGATAAGGAAAACGTAAATCAGTTAATTCTCAAGTTAGCCGAAAAATTTGGTGGTGTAGATGAAATTGAAGAGTTTATGGAAAGCTATTCCACCAACATATTCAAACGTAAAGGTATAGAACAACAGAAGAAAAAATGGGGCGATGTAGAGCACGATGTTGAGCAACTTGAGGAACTGGGACTTATAAAGGATACTATTCTGGGCAAGGTACTTACTAAAAAAGGCCTTATGCTTCAGGATTTTGTAGTCAAACATAAGTGTGAACTGGAAACTGAAATCCGTCGCAATGTTCGTAAAGCGCCATCTGGAGGTAGCGGACGGTTTAAGAAGTTAGGAAAGGTAGACAGCAAAACTGCTCAAGTTGAGTATACCAATCGTAATCGAACCGTAAATGATCCTGATAAAAACTGGTCCGGTGACCTGGCGGTACCGGAAACTATTATTCAGGCCAAGAAAAACAGTTTCTTAAGAGGAGATACCCATTTTACTATTAAAAAACAGGATTTACATTTCTATGATAAAAAAACGTATGTGCCTATTGATATTTGCCTTTTAATTGATGCCAGTGGCAGTATGGCCGGAGATAAACGGCAGGCTGCCTGTTTCCTGGCTGAACATCTGCTTATTAGTGGTAAAGAAAAAGTAGCAGTAGTTACCTTTCAGGAACGCAGCAGCGAAGTGGTAGTACCTTTTACCCGCAATCACCGGGTGTTGAGTAAAGGTTTGTCTACCATCAGCCCGGCTGGTTTAACTCCGATGGCTAATGGTATTATGACAGCAGTTAATCTAATAAAGGATAACCGGGTGAAAAACCCTCTACTAGTACTAATAACAGATGGAATACCAAATACCCCGCTCTGGACTTTAGATGCTAAGGCAGACGCTCTGGAAGCAGCTACTCATATTAAGGAAAATAAGATTCGTTTGATATGTATTGGAGTAGAGTCAAATCGCAACTTCCTGGAGAAACTGTCAGAAAGGGCTGATGGAGCACTATATTTGGTTGATGACTTAAATAAAGATAATCTGATTAATATTGTTCGCCATGAGAAAAAGACTATGATGGAAACCCATAAACATATGGCCTAGAATTTAATTGAGGGTGTAAATAACTCCTCCTTCATAAATGAGCACCTTAGGTGCTCTCTTTTTTGTTAAATAGACTTTCCTGGCATATTTTTGGGACCAGCCTCGTAATCATTTAGAAGGAAAAAAAGGGAGGCTGGCACTATGAATAAAAAGGCTATAAGTATTCTGGCGGTGATTTTATTGGCCATCTGCCTGATCAGTGGAGGTTGCTCAGTACCTTCCGATAAGAGGGTGGATATAAAAAACTGGAAAGATTTACTCAGCCTATCACCAGAGAAATCACAATCTCTACCCTTGAACGGGGTAGATAAGGGAGTTAAGCCAGAGGAAAATCCTGAAGCAGGGCAGGAACTAATAGAAGTTAAGCTGTATTTTGTTGGGCCAGATGGTAAAAGTCTGGTTATGGAAGAAAGAAGCATTGGCAAGACCGAAAGTATGGCCCGCAATACCGTGCAAGAACTTATAAAGGGTCCGGCTGAAAACGAGAACTTGTCTGCAATTCCTGAAGGTACTCGGTTACGAGATATTAACCTCAAACCCGATGGGTTGTGTATTGTAGATCTTAGTTCACAAGCCCAACAGGTTAGTAGTGCTAAACAAGAGGAACTAATGGTTTATGCTATTGCCAATACTCTGGGGCAATTTCCCACGGTAAAGGATGTAACTTTCATGATTGATGGTCAGAGGGTTGATACAATAGCGGGCTTTCTGGATTTATCTAACTCAATTAAGCCCAAATAGAGGAAGTGGGGATTGCCTTTACTCCTTTACTATACGCCTTCTACTCAAAACCCCTATAATAGAGTAGATTTTTACTTTTTAGGGGGTAATCATAGAATATATACGCTAAAAGTGATAAATTATTTAGGAAGTAACTATTAAAAAAGGTTTTGAAAGGGGCGGTACTGGTTAAAAGCAGGTTCCGAGCCTTAAAAGAAGGAGTTGTTATAGTTGGGGGATAATAGACCCATTGGCATATTTGATTCTGGAGTAGGTGGACTAACCGTAGTTCGGTCCCTGTTGGAAAAGCTTCCCCAGGAGAGCTTTATTTATTTTGGTGATACTGCTCATGTACCTTATGGTAACAAAAACGAACAAGAGCTTATGCGTTATGCTCGAGAGATAATAGCTTTTTTACTGGACCAGGATGTTAAAGCTATAATAGTTGCCTGTGGTACCCATTCCTCTATTACCTTGCCCCGTATAGCAGGGGAATATGATATACCTTTATTGGGGGTAGTAAAGGCTGCCGCTCGTTGTGCGGTTAAAACTACCTGTAATGGAAAGATAGGTATTGCTGCTACCCAGGCAACCGTAAACAGCCGGGCCTATACCGGCGAAATTAAACGACTGGATTCGAAGCTTAAGGTTTATGAAACGGCCTGTCCTTCATTTGTCCCCCTGGTAGAGGCAGGAAAACTGGAGGATGAAGAGACCAGACATGCAGTAAGCGGATATCTGCAACCATTGCTGGATCAGGGAATTGACAGTTTAGTTCTAGGTTGTACTCATTATCCTTTTTTGACCAAGGTTATTAATGAGTTTACCGGTGAGGGGATTGAGGTAATAGATCCTTCGTGTAAAACGGTTGAACAGGTAATAGATATTTTCTCCCGGCAGGATTTATTTAACCAGCAAAAACAGACCGGTTTTAGCAAGTTCTATGTCAGTGGTAATGATGAATCCTTCTATAATGTAGGCCGATTATTGATAGGAAATACCATAAAAGAAGTGCATAAAGTTAGAATTAGTGAGGGGTAAGGAGTGAGGCATGAGGAGTGAGGGGATATGAGCAAAATAGGATTTACCACTAGCATACCGGTAGAAATTATTATTGCTGCTGGTAAAACACCGCTGGACCTTAACAACATATTTATATCAGCCCCTAAACCTCAAGCTCTGGCCGAGATAGCAGAAGAAGCGGGATACCCACGTACTACATGCGGCTGGATAAAGGGTTTATATGCGGTTGCCTTGAATGGAGATTTGGAATCATTAATTGCAGTAATGCAGGGGGATTGCAGTAACACTCAGGCCTTAATGGAAACCCTGCAGCTTAAAGGAATAAACATTATACCATTTGCCTACCCCTTTGATCGGGATCCCGAGAGCCTGAAACTGCAGATTGAAAAGTTAATGAAATACTTAAAGGTTGATTGGGAGCAGGTGGAGGAAGCCAGAGAATCACTTAAACCCGTACGTGCTCTATGTTCTGAGCTTGATACTATGACCTGGAGGGACAACCTGGTCAGTAGCGAGGAGAACCATTACTACCTGGTTTCATCCAGTGACTTTAACCGTAATCCAGCCCAATATCAGGATGAACTGCAATTATTCATTAAGGAGGCCCATACCCGGGAACCTTACCAGGACAGGGTACGTTTGGCCTATATTGGGGTACCACCTATATTTACTGACCTCTATCAGGTATTGGAGTCTTTAGGAGCCCGGGTAGTATATAACGAAGTACAGCGACAGTTTTCCATGCCTGGGGCTAGTAAAAATATAGTTGAACAATATATCAAATACACTTACCCTTATGGGGCCTTTGCCCGTCTGGAAGATATACAGGCAGAAGTAGCCCACAGGAATATTGACGGAATCATACACTATACCCAATCCTTTTGCTATCGGCAAATAGAGGATTTGATATTTCGAGAAAAATTGGACCTGCCGTTTTTAACCCTGGAAGGGGACAGGGCTGGTCGGGTTGATGCCCATACCCGTATGCGGCTGGAGGCCTTTATTAATATGTTAGTAAGATAATAGGCGTAATAACAAAGTTGTCTTATAAATGATTTCGAATTTAGAACTTGCTTAATTGTCTAGAGTGAGGAGTCAGGGGCAAGGATTGTAGGGTCAACCTCCCTCGAAAGGGGGATATCAAGCCCTTGGGGCATATGCAACCAAGTTTATTTATTCTCGGAAAGGACAAGCTAATGATTGGTATAGATCTGGGGTCCAGAAACGTAAAAATCGTAAGATTTTCAGATGGCAAAATTACCGACCGGAGAGTTTATGAAACTATAGAATTCTATCGCCATTTTGGGAAGAAGGTAAATGACCGGCTGCAGCTGGACTGGGAACGGCTGCAATTACCCCGGGAAGATATCGTTGCCACTGGTTACGGTAAAATAACCGTAGAATTAGAAGGTGCAGTACAGATACCAGAAATTCAGGCTCATAGCATAGGATCAGTGTATCAAAGCGGAATAAATGATTTTACGCTGTTAGATATTGGGGGTCAGGATACAAAGGTAATTAAAATCCGCAAATCCCGTCCGGTAGATTTTATGACTAATGACCGTTGTGCTGCTAGTTCGGGGCGCTATATGGAAAACATGGCTGCCGTACTGGGAATTAGCCTGCAGGAGTTAGCCTCTTATAGTCAAGACCCGGTTGAATTAAGTTCTACCTGCGCCATTTTTGGAGAAACGGAAATTATTGCTCGTATAGTAGAAGGTTATTCCTTGGAGCGGTTGGCTGCTGGGGTTAACTACGCTCTTTACAAGCGTTTTTCCACGATGCTGCGTAAACTTCGCAGTAATATTATTATTATGTCTGGTGGAGGTTCACTAAATCAGGCACTAAAGGATATAATTGTAAGGGAAACTGATTGCCAGGTGATGGAACTGGCGGAACCCCTTTTTAATGGAGCTCTGGGCTGCTGCGTATACAGTGAGGCGTGAGGAGTTGGGAGTTAGGAATTATTCCCCTCGCCCCTTACCCCTGACTCTAAAAAAGATATAACAAAACAGTTACCACGTTGGAATCTAAATAAAACCTAAAAACCGAGAACCACAACAATGAGGAGTGAAGTTTAATGAGTAGACATTTAGACAGGTTAAATGACCAAATGCGACCGGTTCGAATTATACCAGGATTTCTAAAACATCCTGATGGTTCGGTTTTAATTGAAACTGGTGATACCAGGGTGCTCTGTTCTGCTATGGTAGAGGAGCGGGTACCTCCCTTTCTAAAAGGTAGCAACAGCGGCTGGGTAACCGCCGAATATTCCCTGCTGCCGGCATCAACTGAGACCAGAAGCTCTCGTGAGGCTGCCCGAGGTAAAATTAGTGGCAGAACTTCTGAAATTCAAAGGCTTATCGGCAGATCTTTAAGGGCCGTAGTTGACATGGAAAAGCTAGGTGAAAGAACCATATGGATTGATTGTGATGTCATCCAGGCTGACGGAGGTACCAGAACCGCATCAGTTACCGGAAGTTTTGTGGCCCTTTACCTGGCTTTAAAAAAACTTAAGGATAAGGGGACCATAGATAACATTCCCATAAAAGACTATGTTGCAGCTATAAGTGTCGGCATAGTGGAAGGTATACCATTACTTGACTTGGAGTATGCTGAAGATTCCAGTGCTGATGTGGATATGAACGTGGTAATGACCGGCAGAGGTAACTTTGTGGAAATACAAGGTACCGGTGAAAAGAGTGTATTTAGCCACCAGGATCTGGACGTGCTGCTGGGATTGGCCCAAAAGGGGATACAGGAACTGATCGTTCTGCAAAAGAATATCCTGGAGGAGCAAATTTAAATGGTGGCAAAGCTATTACTGGCTAGCCGTAACCGACACAAAATAGAAGAGCTTCAGCAGATGCTGGCTGGTTTAAAGATTGAGGTAATCAGCCTGGAAGATGTGGCTGATATGCCGTTAATTGAGGAAGACGGAAAGACCTTCAGCGAAAATGCGAGTAAAAAAGCCCGCCTTACCGCCATGCACACCGGATTTACCTGTTTGGCTGATGATTCCGGTCTGGTAGTAGATGCTCTAGGAGGGCAGCCGGGTGTATATTCTGCCCGTTTTGCTGGAGAAGATGCTGATGACCGGAAGAACAATCGCAAACTGATGCAGATGCTGCAAGGGTTTGACAGCGAAAGACGGCAAGCTCGTTTTATTTGCGTTATCGCTATCAGCGATCCTCAGGGTAATATCTGTACCGTGGAAGGTAAATGTGAAGGTCGAATTCATTATGAAGAGCGGGGAAAAGGGGGGTTCGGCTATGATCCTCTCTTTATTCCCGAGGGTTATAGCCAAACTTTTGCTGAGCTTTCCCGCGAGGAGAAAAACCGGATTAGCCACCGGGGACAGGCTCTGCTAAAGGCTCGAACTTTACTGGAGAAAATTCCGGTGACAGGGTATCCCCTGTTATCAGAATAGGGGCGGGACTTTTGAGGATTGCAATAGCCGGAGATAGCCATGGCAGAATTGAGATGGCAGCCAGGTCTATTCAAAAAGCCGAGCCGGATTACTTGTTTTTTACCGGGGATTATTATAGTGACGGGAAAAAACTGGCACGCTGGATGAATATTGATTGGTTCGGGGTTATGGGGAATTGTGATTATGGTCGCAAAGGCAAGCAGGAACAACAGGTTACCTTGGCGGGACGTACCTTTTACCTTATTCACGGTCACCAGTATGGAGTAAAAAGGAACCTGAATTCCTTGTTTTACCGGGGTCAGGAACTGGGGGTGGATCTGGTTCTGTTTGGTCATACCCATCTTCCCCTGTGTGAAAATATAAAAGGTATGTGGTTTATTAACCCGGGGAGTACCTCGCTTCCTCGATTAGGAGGTAACGGCAGTTATGCCTTGATTGACCTTGACGAAAGCCATATAACCCCAAGAATTATAGAGCTTTAACAGGCTTTAAGTGACAGCTCTCCCTCGGTTTAATCGGGGAGAGCTGTTATTTATTATTTCTGCATAGGTCAATATATTTAGGGAAAAATAGATGAAATTCGTATTATCTTGCTATATTAGAGCAAATTATTTTAATATACTAATGGAGGATAGAAATGGAAAGTGAAAGTATATCAGCAGAAGACCCCCGAATTATTTTTGGAAAAGATTTGGCTGATGCAATAATTGATGAAGTGACCAGTGAAGTTGAGGAATTAAGGGCATCAGGTCACCAACCTCTTCTTATGACCCTGGAAGCAGGAGGTGACCCGGCATCCAAAGTATATCAGGAGTCCCAGCGCCGGGTAGCCCGGCGAGCAGGAATCAACTACGAGACCATCGAGCTTTCTGAGGCTACCTCACAACAGCGCCTATTAAAATATGTTGACCGTATTAATCGTGACCCTTATATAAACGGCTTAATAGTCAACCTGCCCCTTCCTGAACAGGTAAATACTACCCAGGTTCAGTGGGCAATTGACCGTAAAAAAGATGTTGAGGGGGTAACGCCCTGTAATTTAGGAGGGCTTTTCCTGGGAACCGAGGGTTTGCGCCCTTGTACTGCTCAGGCTATTTTAGCTCTCATTAAATCCACAGGTATTGAGCTGAAAGGTAAAGAGGTGGTTGTAGTTGGGCACAGTGAAATAGTAGGTAAACCTACAGCTTTATTACTTCTTCATGAAGATGCCACTGTCAGTGTGTGCCATTATGCTACTTCTCAGCGGGGTATGCTGGAGGAGCATGTTAGAAATGCCGAGGTACTAGTTGTAGCGGTAGGTAAACCCGGATTAATAAAGGGCGAATGGATAAAAGAAGGTGCCCTGGTTATTGATGCCGGAATAAACAATATTGATAATAAAATTGTGGGAGATGTTGAATTTGAATTAGCCTTGGAGAGAGCAGCTTATATTACTCCGGTTCCAGGGGGTGTTGGGGCAGTAACTGTTGCCTATTTAATGAAAAACACCCTGGAGGCTCTGCGCTGGCAGATCATATCAAACAGCTGATTATTTGTAGAAATCAGTGCATTAATTACTATTTTGGCGTAAAATCGATAATGAATTGTACAAGGAGGGGAAAATGTCTTTGAAACAGACACCGTTATATCAAATGCACCAAAAATATGGTGGCAAAATTATTGATTTCGGGGGCTGGGCACTTCCGGTTCAATTTGCCGGGATTATTAAAGAGCACCATATGGTGCGGCAGAAAGCCGGTCTCTTTGACGTTTCCCATATGGGTGAGATAAGCATTAAAGGAATCCGAGCACTGGAGTTTACCCGTTATTTGGTTACCAATGACGTAAAAACGCTTCAGGATAGGCAGATTATTTATGCCCTCATGTGTTACCCTGATGGCGGAGTGGTGGACGACCTTCTAGTCTATAAATTTTCTAACGAAAAAATTTTCCTGGTAGTTAATGCTGCCAATCTGGATAAAGATTTTGCCTGGATTAAAGAGCATGCATTTTCCGACGTCGAAGTGGAAAACTTGTCCGACCGTTATGCCCAATTGGCCGTACAGGGACCTGAAGCGGAAAGGATACTGCAAAAGATATCTGATACTGACCTTAGCAGTATAAAATTTTTCTGGTTTAATCCGGAGGTTAAAATCGCCGGGGTTGAGTGTATAGTCTCCAGAACCGGATATACCGGTGAAGATGGTTTTGAAATTTATGTTAGCCCGGATAAAGCTTCCTATCTATGGGAAGAGATCTTGGAAGCGGGAGGAGAAGATATTGCCCCTATAGGTCTGGGAGCCCGGGACACACTGCGTTTTGAGGCTAAACTACCGCTTTATGGACAGGAACTGGATAAGGATATTACTCCCCTGGAGGCCGGATTAGGGTTTTTTGTAAAGTTACAGGACGATGACTTTATAGGCAAAGAAGCGCTGGTAAAGCAAAAGCAGGCCAATCCGGGGCGCGTATTGGTAGAGTTTGAAATGGTGGGTAAAGGTATACCCCGATCTCATTATGAGGTGGAAAAAGACGGGGCCAATATTGGCTGGGTAACTACCGGTGCCCACGCACCTACAATGAACCGAGCTATTGGACTTGCTCTTATTAAACGTGAATTCAACTTACCTGGAGAAGAAATCGATATAATAATTCGCAATAAAGCGGTTAAAGCTAGAATAGCCAAAGGGATTTTCTATAACAAAAATACTAAAAGCAAGTAAATATAAAATGGAGGGGTACTAATGAACATACCGAAAGACCTGCTGTACACTAGTGAACACGAATGGATTAGAGTTGATGGCGACCAGGTTTACCTGGGCATTACCGACTATGCCCAACACCACCTGGGTGACATAGTTTTTGTGGAACTACCCGAACTGGATACCGAGGTTGTTACCGGAGATTCAATTGCCGTAGTAGAGTCAGTTAAAGCAGTTTCTTCAATTTACAGTCCGGTCAGTGGGACCGTGATGGAGAATAACGAAGAATTGGAAGACTCCCCGGAACTGCTTAATGAGGATCCCTATACCAATCATATCGCTGTTATTAACATGAGCAACCCGGATGAACTGGAAGATCTCATGTCTCCAGCAGATTATGAAGCCTTTTGTGCAGAACAGGAGTAGGGAGGAAACAAGATGAAATACACTCCCAATTCACCCGCTGTTGTGAAGGATATGCTTCGCAGTGCGGGATTCGGTAGTTTGGACGAGCTTTTTAATGATATACCGGAAGCAATTAAACTAAAGCGACAGCTAAACCTGGGTCGAGGTTGCGGGGAAATAGAGCTGAGCCGGGAACTAAAAGGACTGGCAGCCAAAAACCTCACCACCGAGGATTACCCCTGTTTTTTAGGAGCAGGGGCTTATGACCATTATATACCTGCAGCCATAGACCAGCTGCTGTTGCGCTCCGAGTTTTATACCGCCTATACCCCTTACCAGCCGGAAATAAGCCAGGGGATACTGCAGTCCATATTTGAATACCAGAGCATGATTTGCCTGCTGACCGGAATGGATGTGGCCAATGCCTCCATGTACGATGGTGGCAGTGCTCTGGCCGAAGCCTGTAATCTGGCTTGTGCCAATGCTAAAGGGAAAAAAGTTTTGCTCCCGGATACGGTGCACCCGGAATACCAGCAGGTCTTGAAAACCTACGCTAGTTCAGGAAGAATGGAGATAGTCATCGTACCTTCTGATGGGGGAGTCTGTAACCTGGACCAAATGATTTCTCTGACAGATAAAGATACCGCCTGTGTTGTAATTCAACAGCCCAACTTTTTCGGTCACCTCGAAGAGGTGGAGAAACTGGCTGATGCTGTACACCAGTATAAAGGCTTCCTGGTCATGGCCGTTGATCCTATATCATTGGCTATTTTAAAACCACCGGCAGACCTGGGAGCAGACATCGTAGTAGGCGAGGGACAGGCACTGGGCAATAACCTGAGTTTCGGCGGTCCCTACCTGGGCTTTTTTGCTGCCAATAAAAAATTTCTACGCAAGTTACCCGGCCGCATTGTAGGTCAAACTACCGATACTAAAGGTAGGCGGGCCTTTGTTCTGACCCTGCAGGCCCGAGAGCAACATATTCG
>DIRQ01000026.1:23172-25172 GCA_002424365.1 Syntrophomonas sp. UBA5432
GCTACTATGTATTTAACTCTTATAGGTAGCGCCGGCCTGCAAGCTATTGCTACACGCTGCCACCAGTTGGCAGTTTATGCTGCTCACGAATTGGGGAAGGCAGGATTAAGGCTAAAATTTCAACAGCCCTTTTTCCGTGAATTTGCCGTATTGATGGATGACCCGGCCGGGGCCAATGACCAGCTTCTACAAAACGGTATAATCGGGGGCTACGAGTTACCGGATGCCATGCTGCTGGCTTTTACCGAAAAGAGGACTAAAGCGGAAATAGACCGGCTAGTGGCGGTGTTAGGAGGAAGGGTATGATGAGTAAACTGATTTTTGAAAAAAATCTCAAGGGAAGTAATACCTTTACCATACCCCCGGCTGATATACCGGAGGTGGATATTGCAACTAGTATTCCTGCTTCTTTCTTGCGGGAAGCTGCGCCGGCCTTGCCTGATATCAGCGAAGTAGAGGCAGTAAGACATTTTGTTGACCTTTCCCACAAAGCTTATGGAGTAGATAACGGATTTTATCCTCTGGGTTCCTGTACCATGAAGTACAGTCCCAAGATAAATGAATGGGCCGCCCGCCTGTCCGGATTTGCAAATATTCACCCCTACCAGCCGGTTAAAACCGTGCAGGGGGCTATGGAACTGCTTTATAATATGCAAAACCTGTTGGCGGAAATTACCGGCATGGACGCTGTCACCTTGCAACCGGCGGCTGGAGCTCATGGCGAAATGACTGGAGTTATGGCAATTAAGGCGTATCACCAGCACCGTAATGACCACCACCGCACCAAAATGATGGTACCGGACTCTGCCCATGGTACTAATCCGGCTACTGCCAACGTGGTGGGTTTTGATGTAGTAGAAGTTAAATCCAACAGCCGCGGTCTTGTGGACCTGGAAGACCTGAAGAGTAAGATGGGCCCTGAAATAGCCGGTTTGATGCTGACTAACCCTAACACCCTGGGATTATTCGAGGAAGAGATTCAGGATATCGCTGCCGTGGTTCATGAAGCCGGGGGACTGCTCTACTATGATGGTGCCAACCTTAACGCGGTAATGGGTATATCCCGCCCAGGAGACATGGGCTTCGATGTGGTACATCTTAACTTGCATAAAACTTTTTCCACCCCTCATGGCGGTGGCGGACCCGGCTCCGGTCCGGTAGGGGTTAAATCCCACCTGGCTGATTATCTGCCGGTTCCCCTGGTAGTTAAAGAGGGCGACAAATATGTCTTTGATTATAACCGTCCAAAATCTATAGGCAAAGTTAAGAATTTTTATGGAAACTTTGGGGTAATAGTAAAGGCTTATGCGTATATTCTCGCCCTGGGGGCTGACGGCATCAAGGATGCGGCTCAACAGGCAGTACTGAGTGCCAACTATCTGCGGCAGGAATTAAAGAAAGATTATCATGTACCTTTTGACCGCCTGTGCAAGCATGAATTTGTCGCTACTGCCAAAACGCAAATGGATGAAAACGGCGTGACTACCCTGGATATTGCCAAACGTTTAACCGATTATGGTTTCCATCCGCCAACGGTTTATTTCCCTTTAATTGTGAAGGAGGCCCTGATGATAGAGCCTACCGAAACCGAAACCCGGGAGAGGCTGGATGATTTCCTGCAGGCTATGAGCAGAATTGCAGAAGAGGCCCGCAACCATCCTGAAACCGTTACCACGGCACCCCATAATGCAGTAATTACCAGGGTAGACGAAGTTACCGCTGCCCGCAATCCCATTGTTAAATGGGAGGATAATTCTTAGACACTGAATACACTATGAAAAACACTGAATTTAGGTTAATAATACAGATGCGTTAGGTACTGTAGGGGCAGACTCATGTGTCTGCCCTGCCAGCCACTAAACCCAGGTATTTGAGCAGGCTCAGGGCGGACACAAGGGTTCGCTTTTTTGGGTAACCAAAAGAATTAATGATTCAAAATTTCTACAGGAGATTGGTATGACAATGAAAGATTTAGTTATTATCGGAGGGGGACCGGGAGG
>DIRQ01000026.1:25500-25829 GCA_002424365.1 Syntrophomonas sp. UBA5432
CTGAAATTCAGTATACAGCAAGCCCGGGAGCGTAAGGAACGGATAGTAAAAACCCTGGTTTCCGGGGTAGAAAAACTTCTGGCTGATTATGGTGTGGAAGTTGTTAAAGGCAATGCCACATTGCTGAATCAAAATACTGTTGTGGTTTCCGGACAGGAAATTAAAGCAACACAGATACTGCTGGCTACCGGCTCTACCTCAGCTTCCCTGCCCATCCCTGGTCTGGAATTGGAGGGGGTAGTTGATAGTACCAGTCTACTGCAAATAAACGAAGTACCATCTCGCCTAGCCATTATTGGCGGCGGGGTAATCGGCCTGGAATTTGCCTG
>DIRQ01000099.1 GCA_002424365.1 Syntrophomonas sp. UBA5432
CGGGCTGCTGTAGCCGCGGGTGCAGATGGAATTATGGTCGAAGTACACCAGGACCCGGATAAGGCACTGTCTGATGGTAAGCAGTCACTTACTCCGGATAATTTCCGCAAAATGATGAAGGAACTAAAAGACCTGGCGCAATTGGGACAAAAACAGTTCGGAGGTTTTAGCAACGGAAAATCAAACTAATCGCCAAAGCATGATGATTCTATATGCATCCATCTTTATGGTAGGGATAGGATTTTCTATCATTATGCCCATTTTACCTTATTATGCGGAATCTATGGGTGCCAGCGCCTTTCAACTGGGACTTTTGATGACCGTTTATGCTCTTTGCCAATTCATATTTGCCCCGGTCTGGGGAGCTTATTCCGATAAAGTAGGCAGAAAACCGGTTTTGCTTATGGGTATGATCGGTTTTGCCCTGACCTTTTTTCTTTTTGCCATGGCCAACAGTCTGTGGATGCTATTTGTGTCTCGTATTGCCGGAGGCATATTTTCCTGTGCCACCATCCCGACAGCCATGGCCTATGTTGGCGATACCACCAGTGAGGAAAAACGAGGGACCAGCATGGGAATGGTGGGCGCAGCCATGGGCGTGGGTATGATTTTCGGTCCGGCTATAGGCAGTGGTCTGGCCCACATATCCCTTGCCTTTCCATTTGTAATTGCGGGAGCCTTATGTGCGCTTAACAGTCTGGGTATTATGGCCTTCATTAAAGAATCTTTGGCTATCGAAAAACGTATTCCTTATAAAGGAGTCAGGCGTGAATCCCTGTTGAAAGGATTAAAAACTCCGTTAGCCTTTCTTTTTGTAGTTATGTTATTCTGCAGTCTGGCAGAATCAACTAACCACGGCACCTTTGCTTTGTATGCTGAGGGTAAATTAGACATAGGCGCCACCGATGTCGGTATAGTCTTTACCTGTGCCGGAATAGTAATGGCACTTGTTCAAGGTTTGCTGGTTGGCCGGCTCATCAACCGCATGGGAGAAGAAAAGACCATCGGGGTGGGAATAATCATCCTGATATCCAGCCTGGCAGGTTTTCTGATGTCTACCAACCTGGTAGGTCTGATTATTTTTATGGGTGTTTTTTCCGGCGGGATAGGATTAATTCGCCCTTCAATATCGGCAGCTATATCGAAAAGGACTACCATGCAACAGGGTAGTGCCATGGGTATTTTACAGGGTTATGACAGCCTGGGGAGAGTAATTGGGCCTTCGCTAGGTGGATTTATGCTGGATCTCAACTTGAGTTATGCCTACTTAATGGCTATAGGAGTATCAGCTACAGCTTTTTTAACACTAATAATTAAAGCCGCTAGGAAAGAGGGAATTGTACAAAAAGGAGATTAGTTTTTATTCGTTGTATTTTCTCTGGAATTATTATATGCTGAATAATGTAGGACGGAATTATTTACAATATGGTAGGACGGTAGGATGGTGGGAAATAGACTCTGGCAATATGCCATTGGTGGTTTCTTCACTAATGGCTTTTTCTGTTTTTTCTCGCCTTTCCAACGAAACTAAGGAGGAAAGCAGATAATGATTATTGTAATGGAAAAGAATACCCCCCAGGAACAAATTGAACAGGTTAGTGAAAAGCTCAAAGAAAAGGGCTTTCAGGTGCACCTTTCCCAGGGTGTGGAAAGGACTATTATTGGCGCTATTGGTGAACGCAGTCAGGCTATTATGGAGATGTTTGAAACCCTGCCCGGGGTGGAAAAAGTTGTACCCATAGTGCAGCCATTTAAGTTGGCCTCGCGCGAATTTAAGCAGCAAACCAGCGTGGTTCAGGTGGGAGATAATCCCGTAGGAAATGGAAAAGTACAGATTATTGCCGGACCCTGTGCAGTAGAAAGCCGGGAACTTTTCCTAGAAGTGGCCATGATGGTAAAAGAGGCCGGGGCTACTATGTTGCGGGGAGGGGCTTTTAAACCTCGTACTTCTCCTTATTCATTTCAGGGTCTGGAAGAAAAGGGATTGGAAATTTTAGCCGAAGCCCGTGAATTAACCGGGTTGCCGGTGGTAACCGAAATTATGGACCCCAGGATGATTGATATTGTGGTCTGCTATGCCGATATTTTGCAGGTAGGGGCCAGGAACATGCAAAACTTCTTTCTGTTAAGGGAACTGGGAAAAATCAATAAGCCCATACTCCTGAAAAGAGGACCATCAGCGACTATTGAAGAATGGATAATGGCTGCTGAATACATTATTTCCAGCGGGAATTCACAGGTAATTATGTGTGAGCGGGGTATTCGCACTTTTGAAAACTACACCCGCAATACCTTGGATTTAAGTGCCGTACCGTTAATAAAACAGCTTACTCATTTACCGATAATTGTTGACCCCAGTCATGGTACGGGAAAATGGAAACTGGTGGAGCCCATGGCCCTGGCAGCAATTAGTGCGGGATGTGATGGTTTAATGGTCGAAGTTCACCAGAATCCCAGTGAAGCCCTTTCTGATGGCCCCCAATCATTAACCCCGGAAAACTTCAATACTATGGTGAAAAAAATAAAAAGTCTGAAAGCGGCACTTGAAAATGGTCAGGAGTGAGGTAAATATTAACAAATGCAGGAGATGTGATATGGTTGCCAATGTATTCGTGATCGGACTTGGTCTTATTGGGGGGTCTTTGGGTTTAGCCCTGCGGGGAACCCGTCCGGTCAAAACGGTTAACGGTTTTGACATCGACCCCCAAACCTTGCAGCAGGCCCTTCAAATAGGCGCTATAGATGCTGGTGTTACACTAACCGTAGGTGCTGCGGAAGCTGATGTAATAATAATCTGTGCCCCTTTAAGGTTTTATCCCGGGATAATTGAGGAGATAAAACCTTATCTTAAACCTGGTTGTATAGTAACTGATGTGGGTAGCACCAAACAGCCGGTTATGCAGCTTTTTAAGGATATACCAGATAATGTATACTGTGTAGGCGGGCATCCCATGGCAGGTGCAGAGATAAAAGGGATAAACGGTGCTGACCGCTATCTGTTTGAAAATGCAGTTTATGTTCTGACTCCAGAGGACAATATTCCCCGGCAGCAGTTGGATTATTTAAGCAATTTATTGTCTGCTACCGGTGCCCGTATAAGGATAATGCCGGCATCACAACATGACCAGTTGGTGGCTACGGTCAGTCATATTCCCCACCTGTCAGCGGTGGCTCTGGTTCACCTCACGGGTGGCAGGGAGGAAAACTTGATGATGGCCGCTGGAGGTTTCCGGGATACTACTCGAATAGCATCATCTACTCCGGAACTATGGGAAGATATTTTATTTTCCAACCGGGACATTTTGCTGGATAAGTTAGATGAACTTATAGCCCAACTTGCTGAAATCAAGTCCGCCTTACAGGCTGGTGATAATGGTGCCATGCATGAGAAACTAAGTCGGGCTAAAGCTATTCGCGATCTTATACCCCGGGCAAGCCGGGGATTAATGCCAGGTTTTTCAGATATTATTTGTATAGTACCGGATCGCCCAGGTATTATAGGTTTCCTGGGTTCTATTCTTGACCAGCATAATATTAATATAGTTGATATTGAAATATTACGAGTACGCGAAGGCGATGGCGGAACTATACGTTTAGGCGTACCTTCTCCAGAAGATGCCGAGCAGGCCGTACAGGCTTTATTAGCTCAAAATATCAAAGCGTGGGTAAAATAGAAAAGAAAACGTAGTTCCTAGTGGAAGTTTTACACGAGATGAGTACACGGTAGCTCTCATTTTCATTTAAAAATATAGTAAAAACAGCGTTAATCCGTGCCCGAAGGGTCCGCGTAATCCGCGTCTATTTAGCCAACAGTACATAAAGGGGGATAGAAATGGATAGTAAAATTATCTCCAGAGCAAAGCCGCTTAAAGGTGAAATAACCGTCGCAGCCGATAAGTCGATATCACACCGGGCGGTTATCTTTTCTGCTTTGGCCCGGGGGGAGAGTGTAATAAGAAACCTGCTACAAGCCGAGGATATCCAGTCAACCTGCAGGTGTATAAAGAACCTGGGGGTAGATATACAGGAAAGAAATAGCACTCTGTTAATAAAAGGTGGAGGCTTGCAGGGGCTAAAAGAACCGGACAGAGTCTTAGACTGCGGTAATTCCGGAACTACAATACGTTTACTGACCGGTGTACTATCAGCCCAGCCCTTTTTCTCGGTACTCGTCGGTGACCATTCTCTAAACCAAAGACCTATGCGAAGAGTAATGGAACCTATGGAGCTAATGGGAGCAGAACTGCAGGGGCGTCAAGGAGGAAACTATCCACCCCTGGCAATTAAGGGTGGTAAACTAAAAGGCATAAATTACTTGTCACCGGTAGCCAGTGCCCAGGTCAAAACTGCCATTCTACTGGCAGCTTTAAATGCTGAAGGGGTTACTGAAATTTGGGAACCGGAAAAATCCCGAGATCACAGCGAAAACATGCTAGCGGCTATGGGTGCTTCCATCAAGGTTGACGGATTAAGGATTCACCTTCAGCCTGGCAAAGAACTATCAGCCCAGGAGTTTCAGGTACCGGGGGATATATCTGCAGCAGCCTTTTTCCTGGTAGCATCGACTATTGTTGCTGGCTCCGAATTAAAAATATGTGATATCGGTGTAAATCCTACTCGAACAGGTATTATCCAGGCATTGCAGCAGATGGGAGCTAATATTAAGCTGGAAAACCAGCGTACCATTGGTGGGGAAATTATTGCAGATATTATTGTTAGAGCATCCCAACTTAAGGGTACTAAGGTGGAAGGAGAAATTATTCCTCGCCTGATAGATGAATTGCCGGTTTTGGCTGTAGCCATGGCGTTAGCGGAAGGGGAGTCTGAGGTCAGGGAAGCAGGGGAACTAAGAATAAAAGAAACCGATCGCATAGCGGCTATCTGTA
>DIRQ01000058.1 GCA_002424365.1 Syntrophomonas sp. UBA5432
AGAACTGGAGGAAAGAGCTGCTATCGCTAATCGTCTCAATGCCGGACTCTTCGTTTCCATTCACAACAATGCCAGCACTGATCCGTCCAAACAGGGTACCGAGACGTATTACTATGCCCCGGTAGATAACGACCTGCTCTTCCTGCAGCTGGATGAGCGTAAATCCCTGGCTACCAACCTGCACCAGCAGCTGATAGCCAATCTTAAACGCCCCAACCGGGGAGTAAAAACTGCCAACTTCTCTGTCTTAAGAAACACTACCATGCCCTCGGCCCTGGCAGAATGCGTTTTCATCAGCAACCCCGAGGAACAGCAACTGCTGCAAAAAGACTACTTCATCCAATTAACCGCCGAATCCATCGCCAACGGCATAGCAGCATATATGGGAAAATAAAATAAGTCCGGGCCCTCAGGTTTCACGTGAAACAAGGCCCCGAAAACTAGTTTGTAGCGAAAGCTTCACCCTATCGGGTACACAGTAGCTTTCGCTTTCCTTTAAATTATATTTAAATAAACAACGTTAATCCTTATGAATCCGCGCGAGCAAAGCGAGCCCGCGTCTATTTTAAGACTATTTTCTTGTTTGAGCAGGAAAAAAGGATTAACTTATAGAATTATACCTAATTGTGTAAACAGCCTGACGGACAGGAAGTCTAACCCCTTTAGTATCTACTTACATAAACGAGGCGAAACCATGAACTATTGGCTCAGAATAATAATGCTAATGCTCTTCGACAGTATCCTGATAAACCTGTCAGTATACATATCCCTGTGGCTTCGTTTCGAAGGCGAAATCCAGGCCCAATACCTGACTGCCTTCGTTAGCCTTATTCCCTGGATTACCATAATTACCCTGGCTGGCCTCTACTTCTTCCAGCTTTATCACCGTATGTGGCAGTACGCCAGCACCGGAGAGCTATACGGCATAATAAAAGCTATAACCACCGCTATACTTGTTATTATAGGCCTAATATACACTATCCCCTTGCCCCACCTGCCCCGCAGCGTATACATACTCTCCTGGCTCCTAATGATTGCCTTTATCGGTGGCTCTCGCCTGGCCTGGAGGATAATTCGCGATAAGATTATTAAGGAAGCCGGTGAACAGGGTAAAAAAACCCTGATTATTGGGGCTGGAGACGCCGGAGCTATGTTTGCCCGGGAACTGGTCAACAACAAAGAACTGGGCCTTATGCCGGTAGGATTTATTGATGACAGCCGTTACAAACAAAAACTAACTCTCTATGGCATCCCGGTATTAGGTAAGAGGCAGGATATACCCCGGATAGTAGATGAATATGGGGTAAAAGAAATAATAATCGCCATGCCCTCAGTAAGCGGAAATACCATTAAAGAATTCGTGAATATATGTCGGGAAACCCCGGCCACACTACGAATATTTCAGGGAACCAGCGAAATCCTTAATGGTCACCAAATAAGACAAATAGAATTGGAAGACCTGTTGCGCCGGGAACCGGTAAAACTTAACCTAGGTGAAATAGCAGGCTACCTTACCAACCAGGTAATATTGGTCAGTGGGGCCGGAGGCTCCATTGGCTCCGAGCTCTGCCGGCAAATTTGTGCCTTTCGCCCAAAAACCCTGGTCCTGGTAGAATACAGCGAAAACAACCTGTTTGATATTGAAAACGAACTACGGGAGACCTTTCCCGATATACATATAGATGCAGAACTATGCGATGTAAAAGACTGGCTGAAACTGCAGGAAGTATTCCAGCGCAGCCGCCCGGCAGTAGTATTCCATGCTGCCGCCTACAAACATGTTCCCATGATGGAAAAACACCCCCAGGAGGCTGTTAAAAACAACATCCTGGGTACCAGAAACATGGCCCAGATGGCGGATAAATACAGTACCAAAACCTTTATCCAAATATCCACTGATAAAGCCGTAAACCCCAGCAGCGTAATGGGAGCCAGCAAACGTATAGCCGAAATGCTGATTCAGGATATAAACCAGAGAAGCACCACTTACTTCGCGGCAGTAAGATTCGGTAACGTATTAGGAAGCCGCGGTAGCGTAGTGCCTATATTCAAAAAACAAATAGAAAAGGGTGGCCCCGTAACCATAACCCATCCCGATATGACCCGTTATTTTATGACCATACCAGAATCCGTGCAATTAGTAATCCAGGCCGGAGCCATGGCTGCCGGAGGAGAAATATTTGTCCTGGACATGGGTGAACCCGTAAAAATAGTAGACCTGGCCCGCGACCTGATAACCCTGTATGGCTACGAAGCCGGCTCCGACATCCCGGTAAAATTCACCGGCATCAGACCCGGTGAAAAACTATATGAAGAACTCTTCACTGCTCGGGAACAAATGGCCGCCACTCGCCACGAAAGAATCTTTCAATCCGAACAAGAAGAACCCTATAATAATATTTATGAACTAATCGACAAACTATTTGCCCAAAACGTCTTCCTTAACCGAAATGATGTGGTGGAACTAATTAGTCAGGTGTTACCGGAATATAACCAACACGAAAAAAGAAGAGAAATTAAGTAGCAAGAGTAAGCCGAATAGGCTTATTTGGAGGAAAACATTGTGAAGGTTTTACAAATTAATTCAGTATGTGGAATCGGAAGCACGGGAAGAATTGCTACTGATATCCACAACATTTTAATAGCGCAAGGGCATGAAAGCTATATCGCATATGGAAGAGGGTTGCCTAGGAACTGTGATACCTCAATCAGGATAGGCACGAAATACGATAATTATACACACGGTGTATTAACGAGGGTATTTGACAAACACGGTTTTGGTTCACGGAAAGCTACACAGAAATTTATAAAAGAAGTTAAGAAATTAGATCCTGATATTATCCATTTGCATAACATCCATGGTTATTATATCAACATTGAAATATTATTCGATTATCTAAAAGAAGCCTATAAGCCTGTTATTTGGACATTACATGATTGTTGGGCTTTTACAGGGCACTGTTCGTATTTTGATTATATAGGTTGTACTAGGTGGAAAACACAATGTTATAATTGCCCGGGAAAAAGGTCATATCCAGCAAGTGCCTTTTTGGATAATTCAAAAATGAACTATTCAAAGAAAAAAGCTATTTTTACAGGAATCAAAAATCTGATTATAGTAACGCCATCTAAGTGGTTAGCTGGTTTAGTGAAACAATCATATTTAAAAAAACATCCTGTTAAAATAATCAACAATGGAATTGATTTGGAAGTATTCAGACCTATCAAAAATGATTTTAGAGAAAAATATAGTCTTCAAAAAAAATTTATTATTCTTGGTGTAGCAAATATATGGGATCGTAGGAAAGGATTTAGATATTTTATAGAGTTATCTGACAAGATTCAAAACGATGAAGTAATTGTCCTAGTAGGATTAACAGAGAAGCAAAAAAAACAATTACCCAAAAACATAATTGGTATAACAAGAACCAACAATACTGAAGAATTAGTTGAAATATATTCAGCTACAGATGTTTTTGTCAATCCGACCTTAGAAGATAATTTCCCTACTACAAATCTAGAGGCATTAGCTTGTGGAACCCCAGTGATTACTTTTAATACTGGGGGGAGTGTTGAATGTGTAGATGAAAGTTGTGGTTTTGTTGTCGCAAAGGGAAATGTGGAAGAATTGCTAAATGGAATAAAAGATATAAAGATAAAGGGAGAATCATATTTTACAGCAAATTGTATAGAACGAGCAAGACAATTATATGATAAGAAAAACAAATTTAATGAGTATATAGATATATATACTATGTAGCTCCCCTAACTCTGTACTGTTTGTTTTATTGGGAAAACCCTGTACTTACCTTTAAAAACAGTCAGAATGCAGGGTGACTTTAAGATTCATTTGCAAACAAATAGTAATATCTAGTATTATCGGAGATGATTTTTTGCTAAATAAGTTGAGAAACAAGCTGCAAATTGTTGGTTACTATTTTAAGCTACCCCACAAAAAGGATGTAATTTGTAAAAACATTAGATTCGGCTCGGACTATGCTGGATATAACGTATGCCCACATGGTCTTAATTCTGAAAGCATTGTATATTCATTTGGTGTAGGGGAAGATATATCTTTTGATTTAACGATAATTAGTACATTAGGTGTTAGTGTGTTCGCGTTTGACCCAACTCCTAAATCTATAGAATGGATTAGACAACAGGAACTACCAGAAAAACTACACTTTTACCCATATGGAATTGCTGATTATGATGGAGTTGCATATTTTAATCCTCCGGAAAACCCTTTACACGTTTCTCATACGATGTTAGATAGGCCAAGTACTGCTGATAAAGCTGTTGAAGTTAAAGTATATACTCTATTAACTATTATGAATATGTTACAACATAGTAAAATTGATGTTGTTAAAATGGATATTGAAGGTGCTGAATATGCTGTGCTGGAGAACATATTAGAAGCAAATATTAATGTTGGACAATTTCTTATTGAATTTCATCATAGATTTGAGAATGTGGGTTGGTTAGCTACCAAAAATGCAATTATCTTATTAAAAAGTAAAGGGTACAAAATATTTAATGTGTCAGCTACTCTGGAAGAATATTCTTTTATTAAAATATGATTTTAGCAACCAGAATTGCCATTGTAGATAAAAATGTTTTCTTAATGGGGCTTGCTTGAGTCATATTTAGATTGGATTAATACGAAGCTATAATTAGTTAAATTTCATAGAGCTGTTCATAAAGCATGGAATTGGTTAAAACAAATCGTTTTATATTAAAAATACGAGGGAAATATTATGCAGATATTAATAACAGGTGGAGCAGGATACATAGGTAGTCACACATGTGTGGAACTACTAAATGCAGGATATGAAATTATCGTTTTTGACAACTTTATTAATTCAAACCCAGGAGTAATAAGTAAAGTAAAAAAAATAACAGGTAAAGAACTTATATTTTATGAAGCAGATATGTTAAACCGAATGGCTATGGAACAGATATTTAGAGAGAATAATATCGATGCTGTAATCCATTTTGCTGGTTTAAAGGCAGTTGGTGAATCTACATTACAGCCATTAAGATATTATGAAAATAATGTGGTTGGCACAATAGTACTGCTTGAAACTATGGTTAAATATAAGGTTAAACGTTTGGTTTTCAGCTCTTCAGCGACAGTATACGGTAATCCTGCTATATTACCGATTAAAGAAATGTCGCCGCTTTTACCAACTAATCCGTATGGGAGAACCAAGCTGACTATAGAGAACATTTTATATGACCTTTATGCTTCTGATAATGAATGGAGCATATCTTTGTTGCGCTATTTTAACCCTATCGGTGCTCATAAAAGTGGTCTGATTGGTGATAATCCTAATGGTATTCCTAATAACCTGATGCCTTTCCTGGTTAAAGTGGCACACGGCGAGTTGGAAGTGCTCAATATATTCGGTAGCGATTATCCCACAAAAGACGGCACCGGAGTTCGTGATTATATTCATGTAGTAGATCTTAGCTTGGGACATATTAAAGCCATGGAAAAAATAATGCATCATAAAGGTGTGGAAGCCTATAATCTTGGAACAGGCAGAGGCTATAGCGTCCTAGAATTAATTCGTATTTTTGAAGCTGCTACAGGTCAAAAAGTCAACTACAACTTTACCTCTCGTCGTGAGGGTGATATAGCAGAATGTTATGCAGATCCGCAAAAAGCAAAAAAAGAGTTGGGTTGGCAAGCTACCAGAGATATATTTAAGATGTGTGAGGATTCGTGGAGATTTATAAAAAAGAGTCTGTAAACGAAAGTGATAAATATAAATATTGGATGAGGATTAGGGAAGAAATTCAAGTGCCAGAAAAACATATTTCATTAGGGTGTTTGGGGGATATATGACAAAATGAAAATTGTTCATGTTTGCTTGGCAAGTTCTTTTACCGAAAATATGTCCTATCAGGACAATCTTTTACCTGAACAGAATGTTTTAGATGGGCATGAAGTTGTAGTGATTTCTAATTGCCGAAAATATTTAAGTGGCAAAGAGGTTTATGCTGAGCCGGAGGATCGGGTTTTAGATAATGGTATAAGGCTTATTAGACTAGAATACGATAAGGTATTGACTCCGTTTATATCTGGAAAACTACGCAAAGTAAAAGCAATATATCCATTGTTGGAGGATCTTAAACCAGATGTAATACTATTCCATGGCATTAGCGGATGGGAACTCTTAAGTGTTGCAAGATATAAAAAAAATCACCCTAACATAAAAGTTTATGTGGATAGTCATGCAGATGCACATAATAGCGCTACAAATTTAGTTTCTAAGTATTTTTTGCATAAGATTTTCTACCGTATGATTATCCAAAAGAGCCTACCTTATATTGATAAAATATTATATGTTTCTATGGAGGCCCTGAATTTTATCAAGGAAAAATACAAAATCCCAGAAGAAAAAACTGAATTTTATCCGCTAGGCGGTATTGTTATCAATTATGAGGGACGTCAGGCAAAAAGGGGAAAAATTAGAAATGCATTGAAGCTTTCTGATGAGGACATTCTTCTTGTCCATTCAGGTAAGCTGGACAAGTTAAAAAAGACGGAAGACATTCTTCGGGCACTAATTGAAGTACCATCGGAAAGGCTCCGATTAGTTATAGTTGGTAGCATACCTGAGGATATGAAACCTGTTCTGGAACCACTTATTGAGGCAGACAAGCGCATAAAATATGTAGGATGGAAAACTGCAGATGAATTAATGGAGTATTTATATGCAGCGGATGTGTATGTTCAGCCTGGCGGACAATCAGCGACAATGCAAAACGCAATATGCTGTGGATGTGCAATGGTGCTTTATCCTCACAAAAGTCATGAACCCTATTTACAGGGCAATGGATACTATGTGAAAAGTATAGAAGATATGAAGCGAGTGTTTCAGGAAATCGATGATAATCCAAGTATGCTAAAAAAAATGAGCGATAATTCGATGAAGATTGCCAGGGAGCTTTTAGATTATAAAAAACTTGCAGCTAGGCTTTATGAATAAATACCGTAATTATTTTGAGCGTAAGTAACGGCAAAAAACTAAGTCTAATCTTAGTACTAGTAAAGTTAGGAGAGGGAGAAACCCATGTGCATTAAAGAAGAATTACTCCGCAAAATTGCCAATAAGGAGATAGTAGTTGGAGTTATTGGTCTCGGCTACGTAGGATTACCTCTAGCGGTCGAAAAAGCCAAAGCCGGTTTTAAAACAATTGGATTCGATATTCAAGCCCATAAAGTAGAAAAAGTTAACCAGGGTATTAACTATATCGGAGATGTAGTCGATAGCGAACTAAAAGATCTGGTAGTAAAAGGCCTGCTATCTGCTACCACTGACTTCTCTTTTGTCAAAGAGGTAGACTTCGTAGCCATCTGCGTACCCACACCCCTGGACGAATACCAGCAGCCCGATATCAGCTATGTGCGCGACAGTACCGCCCAGGTAGCCCAATACATAACAAAAGGCAGCATGATAGTATTAGAATCTACCACCTATCCCGGTACCACCGAAGAACTAATGCTTCCCATTCTGGAAGAAGGTTCCAGCCTAAAATGCGGAGAAGACTTCTACCTGGCCTTCTCCCCTGAGCGTGTAGATCCCGGTAATCTCCTTTACCAGACTAAAAACACCCCCAAAGTAGTAGGCGGAGTAGGTAAAGATGCTACCGAAGTCATTGCCGCCATGTACCGCAACGTACTTGAAGGAGAAGTATTCGAAGCCTCATCCCCTCGAGTTGCCGAAATGGAAAAAATACTGGAAAACACCTATCGCAATATAAATATCGGCCTCATAAACGAACTGGCTATGCTGTGCCACAAAATGGACATAAACATCTGGGAAGTAATTGAAGCCGCCAAAACTAAGCCCTTTGGCTTCACTCCCTTTTATCCCGGCCCCGGCCTGGGCGGACACTGTATACCTTTAGACCCCTATTACCTATCCTGGAAAGCCAGGGAATACAGCTTCCATACTTCTATGATTGAAGCCTCTATGATGGTAAATGATAAGATGCCTGAATATACCGTTGAAAGGGCCGGTAAGATCCTTAATCGCTTTAAGAAAGCATTAAACGGCTCACAGATTCTTATATTAGGTGTAGCTTACAAGCAGGATATCGATGATTACCGGGAAAGCCCTGCTATTCGTGTTATCGCAGAGTTCCTCAAGACCGGTGCGGTAGTTGAATACTACGACCCTTACATAAGTGAATATGAAGAAAAGGGTCAAATAATGACTGGACTAAAGGGACTAAGTGCTAAAAAGGTACAGTCAGCTGACCTTGTAATTATAACTACTGCACATACCACGGTTGACTATGATTTTGTTGAGAAACATGCTAAAGCTATCTTTGATACTAAAAACGCCATGAAAAATGTAAAGAATCGGGAGAAAATTGAATTACTCTAGGGAGAGATTACAATGATAAATTATGCTATTATCGGGTGTGGGCGCATTTCCCCTAATCATATAATGGCTGCCAAGGAAAACAATTTGAATATTATTGCTTTGTGCGATCTTATTCCAGGCAATATGGATGATAAAATTGAAAGATGCGGCCTGTCTGGAGATATAAAAAAATATATTGACTATAAGGAAATGCTGGAGAAGGAAGACATTGATTTAATTGCTATTGCTACTGAGAGCGGGAAGCATGCTGCAATTGCATTAGAATGTATAGAAAAAGGTATCAATCTTATTATTGAAAAGCCCATAGCTTTGTCACTGGAAGATGCCGATGCGATTATAGACGCTGCTGAGCATAAAGGGGTGCAGGTCTGTGCCTGCCACCAGAATCGCTTTAACAAATCTATTCAAAAAATACGTGAAGTCCTGGAGCAGGGACGCTTTGGCCGGCTTTTTCACGGTACCGCTCATATTCGCTGGAATCGTGGTCCCTCATACTACCAACAGGCTCCCTGGCGTGGTACCTGGGCACAGGATGGCGGCGCACTGATGAACCAATGTATTCATAATATTGATCTTTTGCGCTGGATGATGGGAGATGAAATCACAGAAGTCGTGGCTTATACTGATCGACTAAATCACGACTATATTGAAGCTGAGGACCTGGGTATAGCCTTGGTAAAATTTGGAAACGGAGCATATGGAATTATCGAAGGTACGACCAACATTTATCCAGCTAATCTGGAAGAAACTTTGTACATATTTGGTGAAAAAGGTACCGTCAAAGCTGGAGGCCATTCTGTAAACATTATAGAAGAGTGGATCTTTGCTGATCAGGCCGATAATCCTGATAAAGTCAAAACCCAATACCACGAGAATCCGCCTAACATTTACGGCTACGGGCATAAGCCCTTATACGCGGATATGATAGATGCTATAAAGAACCACAGAAAACCCTATGTAGATGTCTCAGCTGGTAAACAGGCATTAGAATTAGTATTAGCAATCTATAAATCAGCGGCGGAGGGGAGAACTGTATGTTTACCATTAGATAAATGCAAAACTACTGATTTTGTAGGAAGATTTTAGATATAGTAGAGCTCATTCAAATTAAGTACTTGTTTGTATTTTTTACAAAAAGGATGTTAGTTTTGGGGGTGTGCTAATTGAATAAAAAACTATTAATTGGAAGCTGTGGTGGTCTTACAGGCTATTATCTTATCAAGCATTTCAATAAGATATGGCCAAAATTGACCATATATGGAATCGACTCTGGTCTGGTTAATCCTTCAAGGTTATTTGTTGATACATTTATTCAGGTAAATCCTGCTGATAAGGAAGAAAGTTTTATCAAGGATATTATTAATATTATCAATCTAAATGCTATTGATTTCTACCTTCCAACACATTCAGTTGAGTGTCGGTTGGTATCGAAGTATATTGAAAAAATTCGGAGTAGTACAAATATCAAAATACTAATATCACCATATGCTGCGTATGCTACGCTCGATAATAAGGCTAATGCATATTCGGAATTGAAACAGATTGGAGTGTGCGTACCTCAAGTTTACACTAAAGGAGAAAAGCCGGTATTCCCATTGCTAGCAAAACCTATTTTGTCAAGTGGTAGTAAGGGAATTAAATTAATAACTAATGAGGAGGAATTAGACTTAGTTCTAAAACGAGGCAATTATATTATAATGGAGTATCTTAGAGGGGTTGAATATACGGCCGATATTTTGTTTGACCATCGGAGTAATGTTTTTACTTATAATCAAAGAAAGCGTGTTAAAGTACTGGGGGGAGCAGCAGTTATCTCCGAAAATGATTTTTCTTGCGAATGTTTAAATGACATTTCTGCCATTGGTAAGGCTTTCAAAATAAAAGGGCCAGCTAATATGCAGTTTTTTTTAACTGAGAATAACTCAACGATTTTTTTTGATATTAACTTAAGATTTGCTTCAGGAGGCTTGCCACTTTCGGTTGAGTCGGGAGCAGATATTCCGGTAGCATTGGTACGGCTATTAAACGGAGATACTGTTAATCCCGATGAATTCAAGTCTGATAGGAAACCAAGAAGGATGTACCGATGTTTTGAGGAGTTCTATGAAGAAATTAACTATATTTGACTTTGATGGTACAATTGTAGATGTTTGGACAAGGTATTGCAAGGTGTTTTGTGATTTTTGGGGACTAAAAAAAATAGGATTGGAGGAATATAGGCGTTTAAAATATATGTATCCTAAAGATGATGAGTTAGTTGCAGCTTTACATTTAAACTCTTTAAAGTTAGTAGACTATAAATATTATAAAAAGAAGATGTTAGAACAAATATATTATTTAAAGTTTGACTCATTACTTGTTAGTATCGATGAATTGCAAACTTATTTCAGGGAAAATGATTCCTTAGTTATTACGGTACGAAGGAATAAGCAGGCATATTTTTCTCAGATTCAATGGCTCGGTCTTGATTTTATTGCGCCTAAAACGATTATATTAAATCCGGGGTCGAAAGATGTTAAGGTAAACTGGGTCAAACAGCATTTGCGAGGAATAGATATTTCGGTGATAGGCGATTCAGAGACAGATTTAGCTTTTACTGAGCTTAATAATTGCAAGGTATATTTTGTAGAAACTGGATTAAGATCTTACGAAAAAATGAACGAGAAATGGTCGGGTTTTGAGACTATAGATAGTATACAGAGCTTTTTTAGAAAATAATAAATAAATAGATTTCGTAAGGAAACTATAGCAGTAAATTAAACTTCCAAGTTTTATGGGAATATAATTATAAGGATAGGTAGGACTTTTATGCAATTCCGGGACTTAAAAACCCAATATCAAATCTTGAAACCGCAAATTGATGAAGCTATTCAGAGTGTTGTAAACGAAGGTAAATTCATTATGGGGCGTCAGGTGAAAGAACTGGAAGAGTACCTGGCTGAATACGTGGGCGTAAGATACTGCCTCACTTGTGCCAATGGCACCGATGCTCTTACTATGGTTCTAATGGCCTGGAATGTTAAAGCAGGAGATGCTGTATTTGTCCCTGATTTTACCTTTTTTGCTACAGGGGAAGTCGTTTCTCTTGTTGGAGCCACACCTGTATTCGTTGATGTGGATACAGATACCTTTAATATAGATCCTATTAAGCTTGAAATTGTAATCAAGGAAATCATTAAAACAGGCCAATTGAAACCAAAAGCAATTATTCCTGTTGATCTCTTCGGCCTCCCTGTTAACTACCCTGAGATTGAAAAAATAGCCAGGAATTATAATCTGCTTATACTGGAAGACGGTGCCCAAGGATTTGGTGGAATGTTAAATGGACAGCGGGCATGTAGTTTTGGTCATGCAGCCACAACCTCTTTCTTTCCTGCTAAACCCTTAGGCTGTTATGGTGACGGAGGAGCTGTGTTCACGAATGATGGGGAACTGGCAGAAAAATTAAAATCAATCCGCATCCACGGCAAAGGTAGCTCCCGTTATGATAATGTCCGAATCGGTATGAACTCACGCCTGGATACCATTCAGGCAGCCATCTTGCAGGTCAAATTCCAGGCATTCATAGATTATGAACTCGAAAAAGTAAATCAGATTGCTCAGTCCTATAGCGAAAAGCTGAAAGATATAGTAAAGACGCCAATTATCCCGGAAGGTTATTACTCAAGCTGGGCACAGTATACCATCCAGCTAGAAAATAAAGTACAGCGAGATACCTTACAGAAAAAATTAAACGAGCAGGGTATTCCTACTATGATTTATTATCCTAAGCCCATGCATCGGCAGAGTGCATTTGCAGAATTATCATGTAATGATGGTGATTTTATAGTAACAGAGTACTTATGTGATAGGATTTTGTCTTTACCGATTCATCCGTATCTGAAGGAGGATAGCGTTTCAAAAGTTTGTGAGGCTATTAGCAGCTCTATAATTATTTAATATTTTTTGTATTAATTAGAGGAGAAAGAATTTTGAAAAAGAAAATGAATGCAATTATAACACTATTAATGCCTCTATGTTTAATTAGCAGTGGTTTTATTAATATGATTTTATTTTACTTTGGCTTACATGCTTTTGATGATATTCGTAGACTAGCTTCAATCGTTATTCTATGTGTTTTTTGGGGCATATCGTTGCTTAAATTGTTATTTTTATATCTGGATTATACATCAGAAAGAAAGAAAATCCTTTTACTTTGCTGTATACCTGCACTTTGGATTGTGGTTTTTATTGGTGCAATTTTGCAATTCGGAATTCAGGATAAAATCATTATTACTCTCAGAAATTTCGGAATTTATTGTATTCCTGCTTTTATTTTTGCAATCAGTATTGCAATTGAACGAACAGAACAAGCATTTATTAAAGGTTTCAAATGGTATGCTGTTATCATTGCGCCTTTAATGATATTTTACGTTGTTCGCATAATAATTACACCTGAATTTGTTTATGAATATAGCAATTTAGGAGCTTTATGTTATTTAAATATAGGATATGTATTAGCGCCAATAATTTTATTTTATATTTTGGGGTTGTTCCTATACAGGAATAATAATTTGTTAGATATTGGCATAATAATTCTTTTATGGATTGCACTAATTTTCACTGGTGCCAAAGGGCCATTACTATATTTATTAATGTTTATTTTGCTGTTTGTAATATATTTATTAGTAAAAAAGCGGAAAGAAAAGTCTGTATTTGGATTATTAACAGCAATGGTTTGCATATTACTTTTCTTCTTTTTTGTTTATTCGCCACCATCAGCAGGTGTACACAGAATCACTAATTTTAATCAAAATCTAAAACATAAGATAGTGCAATTTGTAGCAACTATGGATGAAGAAAGAGAACAGATATCTACAGTTATTAAAGAAGATTCTCCAGCTACCAGTATTAAGGAAAATATGGCTAAAGCACAGGAGGTACCCACATCTGCTACGAGTAATAATATTCTCACAAATGAACCGGAAATTATTAAAGAACAACCACCAGCTTTGCTTTATCACAATGGATGGGAAAGGATGTATCTTTGGAAGTTGGCAATTGCTGAAGGAAATAATAATCCGTTCACAGGATTAGGGCCAATGGGATACACCTTGAAATATGAATTCTATCCGCATAATATTATTTTGGAACTTATTGCAGACTTTGGTTATTTAATTACTACTCTATTTATTATTATCGTATTAGTTTTAATTAGCTTCTTGTATAGAAAAAGTAAGAACGATAGAATTATTGCTTGTATGTTTCTTTATATTATTTCATGTATACCGGGAGTGATGCTTAGTGGCACAGTTTATAATTCTACGGCATTATTATTTGCCCTTGGATATGCATGTGCATTACCAACAAACAATAAAACAATGCTCATTAAAAAGAGTGCTTGGAAGGTAAAATAAACATTTTATGAAGAACAACCTTGTTACGGCATCTGTAGTTTTAATTTTACTTACGGGGCTTTCTAAAATAACAGGTTTTATACGGGAAATGGTTCTTGCTTATTTTTATGGGGCATCAGCTATGACTGATGCCTATATTACTGCTACTACCGTTGCCATTATCCTTATAGGTGGAATTACCAGTGCAACAGCTCTTGCCTATATTCCTCGTGCTACGGAAGCCCGTGTTAATAACCAGGATGTTTCTTATATAACCAGCAATTTAATGACAGCGTGCGGGTTATTGATATTAATAATATCGGTGACGGCTATGTTCTTTTCACGTGAGCTTACCTGGCTTTTTGCCATGGGGTTTGATGAGGAAACATTAACATTGGCTGCCGGAATGACTTTTCTTATTTTGCCGTTTTGTTTTATATATGCTATGAATAACATTGCAGTAGGTTATCTGCAAAGTATAAATTCCTTTTGGTTTATTGGTGCCAGCGCTATTCTGGCCAATATTGTAATTATTACCGCAATTTCTGCATCAAATAATAATCCTCATACGCTTGCTTTAGGATTTGCTTGTTCCTGGGTTGTGCCGGCAGGGTGGGCCTTTTTCTTAACCCGAAAAAAAGGTCTGCGTTATACATTTGTTTTGAATTTAAAAGATAAGACTTTGCAGGCGATTGCTATTTCGTCTATTCCCATTTTTTTAGGGCAATTGGTAATACAGTTTAATACTCTGGTGGATCGAAATTTCGCTTCTATTTTGGGGGAAGGAATCATTTCTGCCATGCAGTATGCAAATAAGTTAAACATTTTGTTCATTACGCTTTTTGTTGTTTCAATAGCTACTACTCTTTTCCCCAGATTTTCGGAGCAGGCGGCCAGTGGAAATATTGATGGACTGAAAAAGACAGCCTCAAAAAGTATTAATATAGTTTTACTGTTGGTAATGCCGGTAGTAACCGGTGTGATTATTCTAGCCCAACCGCTGGTAGAACTGGTATTTATGAGAGGACAATTTGATCAGACGGCAGCAATTATTACTGCAAATGTGTTGGCTTTGTATGCCCTGGGAATGCCGGGTCTTAGCTTTGCTGAAATTCTTAATCGTGAATTTTATGCGTTAAAAGATACAAGAACTCCGGTTATTTGTAGTGTAGTGTCAATTAGTACAAATATAGTTTTAAATTTTATCCTAGTAAAAAGGTTTGGATATATGGGTCTTGCTGTAGCAACATCAATTGCGGCAACGGTACTGGCGGCATTATTGTTTATTTTTTTACGTAGAAAAATTGGGGCCATAGGGATGGGGCATCTTACACTGAATTTTATTAAACTGCTTATCGCGGTTCTCGGAATGGCAGTGGTTGTATTCTATTTGAATGAATGGTTGGTATCCGTCTTGGGACTTGGCACAATAGATCGTATTTTAATCCTTATGGTGAATGCATTAGTAGGAGCAGGTATTTATTTTGGAATGGTTTACTTATTGAAGGTAACGGAAGTTCAAGAGATTTGGCAGATGTTGAAGCAAAAATTGGTTACAGATGCCTTGGAAAATAAGGATAGTAAGGAATAACAGTATTCCTTAAAAAATTTACTTGCTAGCCTATTGTAAAGGTTATAGTATCCTAAATGTCATAAAAATCTTCGAAAAAGCTACTAGGCAAAAGATAAACTCCCGGTCGTTGGGGAGCCAGGTAAAATAGCAGGAATTTAGGCCCTGGGACAAGAATAATTTATAAGATTATTAAACAAGGATAGCGGGTAAATAGCTCTATATAGAGTTAGAATAAAGGGAAACAGAAGGAGTAGTCTAATGAATAAGGTTGCCTTAATAACCGGAATCACCGGCCAGGACGGAGCCTACCTGGCTGATTTTCTATTAAATAAGGGTTACGAAGTACACGGGATAAAACGCCGGGCATCCATGTTTAATACGGCACGTATAGACCATTTGTATCAGGATTTACATGAGGAAGGTGTAAGGTTTATACTGCACTACGGAGACCTGACTGATGCCACGAATTTGATTCGTATTATTCAAGAAGTGCAGCCGGATGAGATATATAACCTAGCGGCTCAGAGTCATGTTCAAGTCTCATTTGAAACACCAGAGTATACAGCAAATAGTGATGCATTAGGGACGTTACGTCTTTTGGAGGCTATACGGATACTTAACCTTTCTGATAAAACCAGGTTTTATCAGGCTTCGACCAGTGAATTATTCGGCAAGGTACAGGAGATTCCACAAACGGAAAAGACTCCGTTTTATCCACGTAGCCCTTATGCTGCAGCCAAATTATATGCTTACTGGATTACAGTAAACTATCGGGAAGCCTATAATATGTTTGCTTGTAATGGGATTCTTTTTAACCATGAGTCTCCAATTCGGGGTGAGACGTTTGTAACCCGCAAAATTACTCGTGCCGTAGCTCGTATTTCTATGGGATTACAGGACAGGCTGTATTTAGGTAATATGGATGCGAAACGTGACTGGGGTTATGCGGGTGATTATGTGGAAGCCATGTGGATGATGTTGCAGCAGGATAAACCGGATGATTATGTTGTTGCCACCGGGGAGAATCATACAGTTAGAGAATTTGTGGAGCTGGCCTTTTCCCATGTCGGTATTAATTTAGAATGGCAAGGTAAGGGCATAGATGAAAAGGGTATTGATTCTGATACGGGTAGAATTTTTGTAGAGATAGACCCTCGTTATTTTAGACCGACTGAGGTTGAGTTACTATTGGGTGATTCCTCTAAGGCTAAAGCCCAATTGGGATGGAAGCCCCGGGTTACTTTTTCTGAATTATGTGCAATGATGGTAAAAGCTGATCTAGAGGAAGCCCGCCGGGATGAGTATTGCCGAAAGAAGGGCTTTAGGATTAATAATTTTTATGAATAGATTACTTATAAGATAATGTTACGAGGTGCAAGAAATGAATAAAGACTCTCGGATTTTTGTTGCCGGACATCAGGGATTGGTAGGTTCAGCTATTAGGCGCTGTTTAGAGGGTGGAGATTATTCAAATATTATTGTGAAATCATTTGACGAATTGGATTTGCGACAACAGGCTGATGTAGATGCATTTTTTAAAAAGGAAAAACCTGAATATGTTTTTTTAGCAGCTGCTAAGGTTGGTGGTATTCAGGCGAATAATACATATCCTGCGGAGTTCATCTATGATAATTTGATGATTGAGACTAACGTTATTCATGCTGCTTATCAGCACGGGGTAAAAAAACTATTATTTCTAGGTAGTTCTTGTATCTATCCTAAATATGCTGAACAACCGTTAAGGGAGGCGTACCTGTTAACGGGAGCTTTGGAACCTACCAATGAGGCTTATGCTATTGCTAAAATTGCCGGGTTAAAGATGTGTGAATTCTATAATCGCCAGTACGGTACGGATTATATATCAGTTATGCCTACTAACCTCTATGGGCCAAATGATAATTTCGACCTAGAGACTTCACATGTATTGCCTGCACTGATTCGTAAATTCCATGAAGCTAAGGTGAATAATGCTCCTTGCGTGGAGATATGGGGAACGGGTACTCCACGGCGTGAATTCCTTTATGTTGATGACCTGGCCGATGCCTGTGTATATCTGATGGAGCGACATTCCTTTCATGAGATCGGAACTTTTGTGAATATTGGGTGGGGAGAAGATATTAGTATTTCTGAATTAGCTAATTTAGTTAAAGAAATCGTAGGTTATGAAGGTGAATTGGTGTTTAATCCAGAAAAACCGGATGGGACTCCCCAGAAACTACTGGATGTAAGTCGATTACACGGTTTGGGGTGGAAAGCTACTACAGGCCTTAGAGATGGGATTAGGAAGAGTTATGAGTGGTACAAAAGTAATTATGGAGTTGACCGATAGCTATGGCTCGGGTAGTAATGATAACACCTTACTTTTGGCCGGATATTACTGCAAACGTTCCGTTAATGATTTCGCTATGTGAGGATTTAGTTGGGTATGGTTATGAGATTACTGTATTAACTTCTTTCCCTGGCAAAGGTATAGATAAACATTTGCGGGACGACTTTTGTAAAAGTAGGCAGACTCCAGAGTATTATTGTGGTGCTCGTATTTTGCGTTTTCCTAACCCTTTTATTGGCCGACTGGGTACCGCTGCAAAATTCTTAGAATACTTGGTATATACCTTTTGGATATTTTTCACCGTCCTTGTTATGACTCGACGTACTGATGTCTTTTATGTATATTCTAATCCGCCACTAATTGGTTGGCCAGTATACCTGGCTACTCGTTTGGGGGACAGTAAGATTATTTACAATCTCCAGGATCTATTTCCTGATTCTGCGGTTGATAATGGCCAGATAAGCAATCAGAGTGTATTAGGGATTCTAAGAAGAATAGAACGAAGAACTTATAATTGTGCATCTATAGTAACGGTGATCAGTAAAGCTTTTGAAACACATGTTAGGGCTGTGGCCCCTCAATCGAGAGTAGTATTGTTACCCAATTGGATTGATATACAAAAAATAAAATCAATTTTGCCTGATGATAATGAACTTTTAAAATCAATTGGTTTAGCTGATTCATTTAATGTTGTCTATGCAGGAAATCTAGGCTTTGCACAAAATGTGGATATTATTATCAAGACCGCAAAGTTACTTAGAGATGAAAAGTTAATTCAGTTTATAGTTGTCGGGGAAGGTCAACAAAAGCAGTATTTAAAGGATATGATTAAAAAATATGAATTGGATAATATACATCTGTTTCCCTTTCAACCGGAGGAACTAGTAGCCCAGGTATATAGTGCAGGTGGAGTTGGTCTGGTTACGATGAAACCTGGAACGGGACATAGTTCAGTGCCGAGTAAAACATGGGCTATTATGGCATGTGAACGCCCGGTAATTGCTTGTATTGATAAGGAATCTGACTTGGCTACTGTTATCAATGAATCTCAAAGCGGGATCGTTATTAGTTCAAATAGTCCAGTTGAGCTCGCGGAAGCGATTAAAAGAATTTATAAAGACTCAGATTGGGGCAAAGAGTTAGGGGAAAATGGACGGGTATACGTAGAAGAGAATATTTCCCGCCAAGCTATAACCAGGAAATACTGTGAGCTAATTAAAGATTTAATATCAAATAAACTTAAAAAATAACTATCAATTACCTAAATAAAAAAATCGCGAATTTGAGGTTTACATATGGTAAAGAAAATTCTTGTTACTGGAGCTAGCGGTATGGTAGGTCGGGCTCTGGTATCGAGACTACTTTCAGAAGGATATTCAGTGGTTGCTGGTGTTTACCCGGGAACCGCTTCTGTTTTTGATAACATTAGTTCAACATCTTTAAGTATAAAAGAGTTTAATATTAATTCATGTGAGTGGGACTTATTATTAGATGGAGTAACGGATGTTATTCACCTGGCAGCGATGGTTCACGTCCATAAAAGAAGCGAACAGGACTGGGATGAATTTTATCAGACCAACGTGTTAGCTACCGAAGAACTGTGCCGGGCTCTGCTTATAAACAATGTAAAGCGGTTTATGTTCTTAAGCACGGTTGGTATTTACGGTGATTATCCGGTCACAAACGAAAATGGAGAATTAAAAGTAAATCCTGTCAATATGTATTCGAAGTCCAAGTTGTTAGCGGAAGAAGCTGTAAGAAGGACTTTAGATGATAAGGTACCGTGGGTTATCTTAAGGCCGGTTATGATTTACGGGCCGGGTGACCGGGGTAATATGGGGCGCATGATAAATGCAATAAAAGCTAATAAATTCTTAATTCCTGGGTCGGGAAAGAATAAAAAGAATGCTATTTTTGTGGAAGACCTGGTAGAAATAATTTATAAACTTTTGGAGTGTAATGATTATTCTAATCAAGGTTTTATTGTATCGAATCAAAATGTGCTCACAGTAGATGAAATGTGCGCTGGTATTTGTCAAAAGCTTGGGAAAAAGAATAAAGTGCCGCATGTTCCCGAAGTTATGCTTAAGTGGGCAGGTAGAGTTGCAGATCTTTTTCCCTGGGTACCATTTAGTTCTGATACAATAAAAAAGCTAACTGTTGATTCTGATTTTTCAGCATTTTCTACTATACAGTCTTTATTAGGTATTGAGAAAGAGACCAGCTTTACTGAAGCATTAGAGAAAATAGGAATCAATAGTTGAAATGGGACTCAAAAGGTATAGTTTGCGTAGGGAATAGGGGGCAGATGATTTGACCAGAGTTATATTGGGCTTGATTTTGGTTGTACTGTCTTCATATTCTCTTACGGCTCTGGTTCGTTTCTATGCGTTAAAAAAAAATATACTGGACATTCCCAATGAACGTAGCTCTCATTCGGTAGTTACTCCCCGGGGGGGAGGACTGGCGGTAGCAGCTACTTTTATTTTTGCACTGTTATTTATGGCTATTTTTGAGATAGTCTCTTTAAATGTAGCTGTAGCATTGGTGGGTGGCGGTCTTATGATTGCCGCCATTGGCTGGATAGATGATAAGAATAGTGTTAGCCCTCGCTTAAGGTTAGTAGTGCACTTCCTGGCGGCTATCTGGGCTTTGTACTGGTTGGGTGGGTTTACCCGGATGGATATAGGGTTTACTACAGTTCATCTGGGCTGGGCTGGAAGTGTACTTGCTGCGGTTGGTATTGTCTGGATGATTAATCTGTATAATTTTATGGATGGAATAGATGGTATAGCCGGGACTGAGGCCATAAGTGTGGCTATCTGTGCTGGTTTTTTGCTTTTCTGGTCTGGTTCGCAGGGGTTAGCCGGGGTTTGTATAATTCTGGCTTTGGCGGTTGGTGGCTTTCTGGTCTGGAACTGGCCTCCGGCCCGGATATTTATGGGTGATGTGGGGAGCGGGTTTTTGGGTTATGTTTTTGCTGTGCTGGCTATTATTTCAGATAAGAGCTCTTCGGTTCCCGTTATTATATGGCTGATGCTTTTAGGGGTTTTTATTGCAGATGCAACGATTACTCTTTTTAGAAGGATGGCTCGGGGTGAGAAACTATCCCAGCCGCACAGGACTCATGTATATCAATTAGCAGTCCAGGCCGGATATTCGCATAAACAGGTGACTCTGGTGGTTTTGTTTATTAATATTATGCTGGGTATGGCAGCCGTAGGTGCTATTCAATACCGTGGATATTTGTTATGGATTGTTTTGGCAGCTTTCATTTTACTAACCATGGTGCATTTTCTGCTGGCACATAGGTTTAGCTCTAAACTAACTGCTGATTATGAAGCGGGAAGGCCGGTGCTTGATAATCCGGATGTTGTTGCTGGCCAAAAGGAAGCGGCTGCTGTATATGAGACCGAGGGTTCAGGAGATAGTTATTAAGATCAAATAGCAGGCGGGAGTGTTGGTGTGAAGGTTAAAAGGCAAAGGGCTTTATTCATAGGCATAATATTACTGGCTCTGCTGGCAGTATTTTTCCGCTATGCGGGATTTGGAATAGTAACCAGCGATGCTCCGGAAAAAGCAGATTTGATTATCGTACTCATGGGAAGCGGCCCGGATCGGATATTAGGGGCAGTGGATCTTTATGAGCAGGGCTATGCTCCGTATATTGTAATGGTGGAGAACTGGCAACCGGGTTATGAGCTGCTGGAGTCCCGTGGAGTAAGTTTACCCCGGGATGCGGAACTGGCGGCTATGATCGGAGTTCAGCTGGAGGTGGCGGAGGAAGCATTTGTCATTTTACCAGGGGATGCTCGCAGTACCCAGGATGAAGCTCTTATAGTGACCCAATATCTTAAAGAACAGCAACTGAAGGCAGATAAGGTATTGTTAGTAAGCTCGAAGTTTCATTCTAAGCGTTCGGCAAAAATATTTCGCTGGGCATTAGCGGATTTGGGCCGGGATGTGAAGGTGTTTTCCTGCCCTACTCCCTATGATGATTTTAATGCTACTGCCTGGTGGAGCTCGCGGGAGGATGCCAAGCGGGTGGTAATGGAATATGCGAAGCTGGTAAACTTTTATTTGTTGGACAGGTGGAGATGAATGGGACCTGTAGGCTGAACCTATAGTAAATATACTCCAAAATAAAGGGTATACAGGTAATTTGTAGAAATACACTGAAATGGATAATGGTTGGAAGAGAGGGTAACATAGAACATTTAACGCAATTTCTATTGCTGGTAAATAAAGGTTATGATATTATAATAATGGCGAACATATGTTTTGCGAAGAGGTGGTAGTATTATATTGTATACGACCAAAATAGTGAGGGGAGCTGATAACATTTAACCTGTAATTAAGCATAGCGTATTTGGGGGGATAATAATGACCCGCTATTTTAGAGACCCAGTACATGGTTTGATTCCCGTAGATGAGAGGGAGGTACGAATTATTCAGTCATCAGCCTTTCAGCGGTTGAGGGATATTAGGCAACTGAGTAATACATATTAGGTATATCATGGTGCAGAGCATACCCGGTTTGGTCACAGTATAGGGGTGATGCATCTAATTTCTAGAGCTATTGATAGTCTGAGTCAAAATGAACCTTTATCTAGCTTTAAAAAAAGTCATTTAGCAGATTATAACCATTTAGTCCAGACGGCACGACTTGCCGCATTACTTCATGATATTGGTCATGGTCCTTTTTCACATGTGGGGGAGAAAAAGGAATTTGGCTTGTTTCCAGAATTAATTGATATAGATGGAACCGCTAAGACCGGGCATGAGGTTTATTCTCATTTGATAATAAATAATATTCTTGGGCGAGATATTGAAAAACAATTCACCGACATTAAAGTAGCGGATATACTAAATCTATTACTAGGAAATCCCCAAAATGCCCACCAACATTTTATTTGTGATCTTCTTGATGGCCAGCTGGATGTTGATAAGATGGATTATTTATTAAGAGATTCCCATTATTGTGGAGTTAAATATGGTTATTATGATCTGGATCGAATAATGGACGTGATATGCATATGCCCCAGTGATTACGACGAATGGCAGCTGGGAGTTGAATCGGATGGCGTACATGCGGTGGAGGAATTAATCTTTGCACGTTACTGGATGTTTCTTCAGGTTTATTTTCATAAAACACGCCGAATTTATGACTTTTATCTAAGTCATTTCCTAAAATGGAATTGTACCCAATATCCTGAAGATTTGGAGAGGTATCTTTCTTGTTCAGATTCCCAAATACTACATGAAATAAGACAACACCATGAAAAAAACAAATGGGCTAAACATATGTTTAATCGCAATCATATGAAAGAAGTTTATGTTTCAGGCGTTCATCAAGAAGACGATGAAGAATTAGATCGATTAGCCCGCTTAATCGACGCAGTTAAAAAAGAATATAGTCAGAAAATTGACCAGCATTTGTGTTATATAGATCAAGCAGATACATCGTCGGCGAAATCTTTAATAGAAATTCGTAGTTTTAAAAATGAGGTTGATTGTGAAGATGAAGATAGTCTGAGTACTATGCATGAAGAATCTTTTAAACATAAACTCCCTGCGATACCTGTAAGAGATAGGCATACCGGGCAAATTGTGCCTATTCAAGACTATTCGTTACCTATAAGAAAATTATCTGATAAAAAGATTAACGTATTTCGGATTTATGCTGATGAGCCCATAGTTCATGGTGTCAAAGAATATATAGATAAAAAACAAAAAGAGATTGTATTAGAGATCGAAAATGAACAGGAGCTTGAAAAGAATCTGGAAGTAATGAAAAATAAGCATGAAGAAAATAAAAGAAATCGAAAGGAACGATTAGAGCGCTATAGAAAGTAGAGAATGGGAGGGAATATTATGGATATTAAGCTGTTTGCGGCGTTTTGGACAGACATTATGGATGAGATACCGGGAAAAAAAGCATTTCAAAAATTAGTTTATTTTGGTCAGGTGCTTGGAATACCTTTTAAACAACCTTATAGAATGCATTATTTCGGACCCTATAGCGATTCTGTAGCTAGAGAGCTCAGTCGAGCGTTAGAACAGAAAATAGTTATTCAGGAACAAGGTTATAAATTTGGTACGGGGGAAACAGCTAAAACATACCTTGAGGATTGCTATGATGACGTTCATTCTAATATTGATAATCTGACAACCTTGATAGAATATTTTGGAGATATGGGTCCAATGGATTTGGAACTATATGCAACAACTCATTATGTTGATAATAATCAGAAGCGTTTATACGGCAATTATGATAAACAAAGCATTATTGATAAAATAAAGGAGATCAAGGGAACCAAATTTACAATAGAAGATATAGAAACAGCCTATAATCAACTGGATGAGTGGGACCTATTGACACAACACGATTAAATAAGTCTGGGGACTATGATATGCTCCTAAGGGTATACAGATTAAATAATAAAAGCTTACTACCGTAAAGGGCATATTTATGTCTAAAATGAACCGATATAGTGTTACTACCAACCTATAATGGCTCGGTGTAGGATACCGGTCGAGATTATATATTGATAACTGGAACCCGATAGACCGGAAGAAGTCCAGTTTAAAACGTTCTTTTATTGATCGCTAGCTGTAAGTTGTATAAGGCTGGGCCTAACAGAAAGGTAGAAGGCCGAAACCGTGATGTACATTGAGAAAGACTGGGTGGATGAGGAAATGACTAGGCTAGGGAGGGTATGATTAATACAAGTAATATAAGAAAATATGCAGGTGAATGAGATGTCAAGTAAAACTATTCAAGTTAGTATACCCGCTGATGCAGAAGGATATGTCTCATTTCAGTGCCCACATTGTGAGCAAAGGTTTAAGTTGGGAGCAGATGAATTTGAAGATTCAGATGCGATTAATCTGTTCTGCCCAAGTTGTGGATTAGCTCATGAATTAGATCACTTTTACTCCAAGGAGTTTATTGATAAAGCAATGAGTATAGTAGAGCAAGAAGCAATGGAAATGATCTATAATATGTTCAAAGGCTTAGAGAGAAAAAATCGAGGGAACAAATTTGTAAAATTTAAAACTGGATCCAAACCAAAAGTTTATATAAAAGAAATGTATGAAAATATTGATGAGCTGGTAGAAGCTGAATTGAAATGCTGCAAAAAACATTTAAAAGTAACAGTGCTTGATAGACTGATAGGTGTATATTGCTCATATTGCGGGGTGAAAAATGATTTTGAATAAAAGGAAACTTAAAAAGCTAGCCAGAGAATTCAGAATGTATGGATCAAGACTATTGACGACAAAGTTCGGAAATGACCGAACAAATAAGTCGAATTCAAACAGATATAAATAAAATTCAACCTTTAAACGAATTAAAGAGGATAAAGAATATTTCTTATAATATTAGTGATTTCCTGGAAGGTCTTAGAGACTGGAAGGCTGTTTCCTTACAATCTCTAAGGCAAACTGATTACTCTGAAATTATTGACTCTATGAAATGCATGGCTTATACCCGATTTGTCGGACACACAGTAGTTAGGTAAAATAACAACTGTGGAGGGATTAACAAATGGGGAACAGAGGAAAGCGCTATGATACGGAATTCAAGGCGGATGCAGCCAGATTGGTGAAAGAAAGCGGCAGGTCAGTTGCAAGTGTGGCAAAGGACCTGGGGGTGAATCCCCCAAACCTTGAGAAACTGGCTGCGAGGTAGTACGAAGCAATCTTCTGATAAAGCAAGACTAATTGAGTTGGAAGCTGAACTAAGGGCTGAAAAGCGCAGGACAGCTGATTTAGAGGAGACTGTAGCAATATTAAAAAAAGCTGCGGCCATCTTCGCGACAAACAACCGGAAGTAAGCTATAAATTTATCAAGGAACACAGCTCCATGTTTCCGGTTGAGAAGATGTGCCAAGTCCTCGAAGTATCGCGGAGCGGCTATTACGATTGGAAAGACCGACGCCCAAGTAAACGTAAGCTTGAGAACCAAGAAATACTGAAAATTGCCCGGAAGAGTTACGAGGAATGTCGTGGCATGTGCGGTCTGGACAAACTCCTTGCAGATGTAAGAGAAAAATTCCCCAACTGTAGCCGTAAGAGACTCTACAAAATCCAACGGAAAAACAAGCTATATGCTAAACGCAAAAAGAAATTTAAAGTAACAACGAATTCTAATCATAAGCTGCCGGTAGCCCCAAATCTTTTAAATCAGAACTTTAAAACGGATAAACCGAAGGCCGTATGGGTAACGGATATCAGCTACATATACACCTATGAAGGCTGGCTATACCTGGCCATGGTAAAAGATATATTCACCAAGGAAATAGTAGGCTGGGCAACGGATAGTAACATGAGAACAGAGCTTTGTATTAAAGCCCTGGAAAATGCAGTGAGGCGGCATAAACCACCCAGGGGAATCATTCACCACTCCGATCGAGGCGTGCAATATTGCAGTAGAGAATACCAGGCAACCCTAAAGAAACACGGGATGATCTGCAGTATGAGCCGGAAAGGTAACTGCTATGATAATGCCTGTGCGGAGACGTTCTTCAGTACAATTAAATGCGAGATGCTTTACCATAAACGATATATGACAAGGGAGGAGGCCCGCCAGGACATCTTTTGGTATATAGAAGTGTTTTACAACCGTAAAAGAAGACACCAAGCGTTGGGATACCTTTCACCAGCAACATTTAAACAAAGCTATTTAGAGCAAAAGGCGGCTTAAAAAACCTGGAATCATGAGATTTTGAGTAAAACTGTGATTTAGTGAGAAAACCTAACTCTGGACTGTCTGTTTTATCGGGAAAACCCCACAGATTTGAAACTTGAAGTCAGGGTGATTATGTAATAATATAATTAGACACAGCATAAATAAGGTATTATTATAAGGGAATTGGCAATAATATTTCATGAGTATCAAAACTTTGATAAATTTGCCAATTGTAAAGGAGAATTGTTATGGGAAAAATCACTTTGGAAGATTTGATAAAGGTTGTTCAACAGCCGGAACATTCTAGACAAAAGTTGATTGCTTATCAAGAGAAATATGGAATAAGTACGGTTGAGTTTGTTTTGTGGCATAAGGAGGGTATTCCGTTGCCGATAACTGATAAAGATTGTAAGGATTGGCAATTTCAATTGGAAATGTTTTTAGCTGCAGAAGGTGATATGCTGGAATTAACCCAACGTGGTCGTTTTGATACTCAATCATTACCATTAATTGCATAAGGACAAGTATACATATAAACCCACCTGCGATAAAGGCTAAAGTCTCCGTTGCAGGTGGGTTTGTTTTCTCCAAGATTGTTATTTTTCGGTTGAGTGAGTTATCGTGAACTTGCTCGGTTTACATATAATCTCATTTATTTCCAAACCCTCGGTGGGGTGGAACAGCCAGGTAGATAAGCTGCTTCTAGCTGCTATTGCCGTATCAGCACTCATGGCAATTACTGTTTCTCTCGGTTCAATATGTCCACCATCTACGGCCATTAGTACTGCTGATTATGAAACGGGAAGGCCGGTGCTTGAAGATCCAGATGTTGTTACCGGTCAAAAGGAAGCGGCAGCGGTGTCTGAGGATGAATACCCCCGAAATGGATTATAATGAACGAAAAAATTTATGATGATATATTCGAAGCCATACGCAATGGCTTATACCCGATTTGTCGGACACACAGTAGTTAGATTAACGAGTAACATAAATGATTAGGGATAGCAGATGGAGGATTCGATTTCATATAGACCGGAGGTATTGTGTATTACGGTCGGATAAGAC
>DIRQ01000079.1 GCA_002424365.1 Syntrophomonas sp. UBA5432
CGATTCCTGTCTCCCCTGCCATAAAAAAACAGTTAACCGCGCAAAATAGTGCGGTTTTTGTTTTTCTGAGAAATTGCCATGCTTCTTCCTTCTGCTACTCGCACCCTATTTTATTATTAACCCTTCATGCCCGGAGGACGCAACCACGAATGAAACTAGTTACTCAGATTGGCAGAGCCGAAGTGTTCCCACTCTTTACTCCTCACCCTAGACACCAGTCAAGTTTTAACCTCGAATTCATTACTCAACAACTATATCATTAACGCCTTTTCGCACTAACTGACCTGTTGAACTAGTGTTTGGATTTTATCACAGCTGTGTTAATAGTATGTCACTTGTTACAACATCCAGTTAACAGTTAATTAATATTCGTAAAGATTTTAAAGAAGTGGATGAAAAGCCTAAGCTTTGGATTTTTAGCTGGATATAATGTCCATGAATGGAGCTTGAAAATACTTGGCATAATAATTGCAATAACTATAAGCAAACAAACAGACAGTATATCCACCGGTGGGTAGCAGTCAAATAACCAAAAAAACAAACCTATTTTTAAAATGGGCTTTTTGGATTAGAGCTTGTTTAATCCTACGGGTGTTCAGGCCGATAAACGCCCCTGGTACAGGTGTATCGTTTTCTTTAAAAATTGGGGATTGGCTTGCATTGTAGAATAACAATTTTTAAGGAGGAAAAATATATGTGGGAAAATAAAATGAATGTTAACCAGGTAGTTGAAATTCGCAGCCGTACGCTCTGCTACTTTGGGGTGGGCGCCCTGCAAAAAGTAAATGATATTTGTGAATACCTGAAAAAAGAGGGCATTGACAAGGTTTTAATCACCACTGACGAAATAGTTTACAAGATTACCGGTGTTTGGGAAGTCCTCGAACCAGCCATGAAGAAGAATGGTATCTCCTATACTCTATATACCAAGGTTGTTCCCAACCCCACCGTAGATGGTATAGATGAAGCAACTAAAATGGGCAAAGACCTGGGTGCTAAAGCAGTTATCGGTATTGGCGGAGGAAGCCCGATCGACACTGGTAAGAGCTGTGCCGTTCTGCTTCATCCCGACAATAAGAAATACAATGCCCGCGATCTTTATACATTTAAATTTAATGCCGAGAAAGCTGTTCCGATTATTGCCATCAATACCACTCATGGAACTGGTACTGAAGTTGACAGATTCGCAGTGGCCAGCATTCCTGAAATGGAGTATAAACCGGCTCTGGCCGCTGAATGTTTATACCCCACGTTCGCTATTGATGACCCGGTTATAATGACCAAGCTCCCAACTAAACAAACCATTTATACCGCTGTTGATGCTGTAAACCATGTTAATGAAGCGGCTACCTCTATAGTAACCAGTCCTTATACTGTGCTTACTGCAGTTGAAACCGTAAGGCTGGTAGGCCGTTACCTGCCCCAGGCAGTAGCTCATCCTGATGATTTAACCGCAAGATACTACCTGCTCTATGCTTCCATGATAGCAGGTATTTGTTTTGATAACGGTCTGTTGCACTTTACCCATGCTTTGGAACATCCGCTAAGTGCAGTTAAACCTGATTTATCCCATGGCCTAGGTTTGGCTATGCTGCTTCCCGCAGTAATCAAATATACCTATCCTGCATGTCCTGAGATTATGGCTGCTATGTATGAAACAATTGTACCTGGCTTAAAAGGTGTACCAGGTGAGGCTGAGAGATGTGCCAAAGAAGTAGAACAATGGCTGTTCAGTGTTGGTTGCACTGAGAAATTAGCTGACATGGGTTACAATGAAGGTCATATTGACAAACTGGTCAAACTGGCATTTGAAACTCCGGGACTGGCTGGTCTGCTCGGTGTAGCACCAATAAAAGCTGACGAGAAAATAGTTAGAAAGATATTTGAAGATAGCATGAAACCTATGTGCTAGTAAACTACTAAAACAAAGCCGCGCTAATTAGCGCGGCTTTTGTTTTTTAAAGGCTATCTTCTTCGTTTGGTACATCCAGGCATTCTTCTAAATCCTCCAGGCTATCAGCCAAGTAAACCATTTCATCAATATCACAATTAGCCATAGCTGATTCGTAGGAACTGTATCGTACCGGTAAGATGTATCCATACTCGCTTACGATATAAAATCCAGGCATCTATATTATCACTCCACAATAAATCTTCTGATAAATAACTTACCCGCTCATAACTCTAATAATGTATTCTAAGAATTGGAATAACTCAGTTTGAACTATTTCTCTTTACCCGGGTTTACATTTTCCAGATAAATACTACGACTGGGAAAGGCGATAGATATTCTTTCTTCTTCAAGTATGGCCATAATAGTTAGATTAACATCCTGTTTTACTTCCAGGTATTCTGACCAAATAGTTGTATTGGTAAAGCAATATATAAATATATCCAAACTGCTTTCATTGAATATTTCAAAAGAAACCAGTATAGTTTCAGGATGTATCCCTGGGTGTTCCGCTAACATTTGTTTAATGCGTTTGACACAGTCTTCTACCTTGCTTTTAGGGGTATTATAAGTCAGGCCTAAATAAAAGCTTATACGCCTTTTCCCCATACGGCTGTGGTTGGTAATGGCTTCACCAGCCAGGGTGGAGTTAGGAATAGTTATTAATGCCTGGGAAAAGGATCTGATTTTTGTGCTGCGAAAAGAAATATTTTCTACTACCCCTTCAACCCCAGGGATTGCAATCCAGTCTCCAATTAAAAATGGTTTTTCCATTATAATTACTATTCCACCAAATATATTGGCCAAGGCATCTTTGGCTGCTAGGGCAAAAGCTAATCCTCCTAACCCCAGTCCGGCAATAAAACCATTAACATCGTAATTCCATTCCTGGGCAATTATTACTATAGCCAGGGCTATAATTAAAAACCGGGCTACATTGGAGAAGAAATGAATTAACATATTGTCCATGTTTAATTTTTGTTTGAGTTCTTCAGATAGTAGTGAATTGCGACCACAGAGGTCGTAAAAACCCCAGGATATAAGTATTACCAGCAGAGAACGAAATATCCGGGAAAATAAAACGTCCAATGCTGGCGACAAAGGCAAGTAGAGTAGGGCCAGATATAATCCCAAAACAACAAACAAGACTCGCATGGGTCTTTCACAGGCCAATAGCATCTTATCATCTAATTCACTAGTAGTCCGACTGGTCAGTTTTTGTAACCAGGTAAAGATGTAGCGGGTAAATACCTTTCGTAAAAGCAAAAATGTTAAGAATATTAGTAGCGCTATGATAGCATGGGTTAGATTTTCAATATTAAATATACTGATTACTAGATAATAGAGTTGAATCACATAATATTCTAGTATCGCTAATTCATCTCCTTCCTCAATACTACTGCTACAGGAAATAGTATCTTCGCTTACCAGGTATGAAATTAATATTAAAGGCTAATAATCCTGATAGAACAAAATCAGGAGGATAAGCATATTTGAAGGAAAAACAATGGCTCTTTATCTACCTGTTATTCTCTCTCCTGCTAATAGAATTAACCCTTTATGGACTGTTACAAACGGGTAACAATTACTACCTGTTTTCATTATTTCTATCCACTTCCAGTATGATATATATCGTTTATCACGTTTATACCCTAAGTAACCAAAAAAGTGAACCAACCAAAAATTATCACTTCTATTTTATTAACTATGATACCCCCGCTGGTGAAGACATATTGTTCCGGCAAATAAGTAAGCGTATGTAAAAAAAAGAGGGCTATAGCAATGCTGCCCTCTTTTTATATTGAATAAACTATTTCTCTTCTTTTTCCTGTCTGGCTTTTTCAATAATTTTTTCGGCAATCTGGGCCGGCACTTCTTCGTAATGGGAGAATTCCATTCTAAACTTACCCCGTCCCTGGGTCATAGATTTCAGGTCGATAGTATAACGGGCCATTTCTGCCTGTGGGGCCTGGGCCTTAATTATCTGTTTCCTACCTGCTGGTTCCATGCCCATTACTCTACCCCGCTTGCTGTTCATATCACCTATGATATCGCCCATATAGGTCTCCGGCACCTCAATCTCTACATTAACGATGGGTTCCAGTAATACAGGTTTAGCAGCTTCTAAACCTTTTCTATAGGCGAGGCGGGCTGCCATTTTAAAAGCCATTTCTGAAGAGTCTACGGAATGATAAGAGCCATCATAAAGAGTAGCTTTTAAATTAGTTACCGGATAACCGGCCAGGACACCTTCCTCCATAGCTTCTATAAGACCTTTTTCTACTGCTGGGAAATAGTTACGAGGTACTGAACCGCCAAATACTTTTTCTTCAAATACAAATTGGCCATCTTCGGTAGGTTCGAACTTAATCCAAACATGGCCGTACTGACCATGACCGCCGGTCTGTTTCTTATGTTTTCCTTCAGCTTCAACCGTACCACGAATGGTCTCCCGGTATGGTATCCGCATTTCCTTGCTGACCACATCTACCCCAAATTTGCGCGATAATTTTTCTATTACTATGTCTACATGGGTATCGCCCATAGATTTCATTATGGTTTGTCTGGTTTCGGTATTCTTTTCTATCCGGATAGTGGGATCCTCTTCTAGTAAACGCTGTATAGCTCCGCTTAATTTATCTTCATCGCCCTTACTCTTTGGTTCAATAGCCATGCTAAGAGTGGGCTCGGGGAACTCTATAGGTTCAATAACTATTGGATTAGATTTAACGGTGAGGCTATCTCCGGTAGCGGTTACTGACAGCTTGGCTACTGCCGCAATATCGCCAGCATACAACTCTGGTACGGTCGCCTGCTCCTTACCGGTCATTATCAATAGCTGGGCAATTTTTTCCTCTTTTTCCTTGTTGGCATTATATATTACACTGTCTGCTTTCATCTTACCGGTAAAGACCCGGAACATAGTGAGCCGGCCAATATAAGGGTCGGCTATGGTTTTGAAAACCTGGGCGGCCAGAGGAGCATTATCCAAGTCTTTTCCCTTTACTAATGGATTGGTATCCGGAGTAGCACTACAGTCGACGATAAAATCCATTAATGGCTTTATTGCTATATTGTTAAGGGCAGAACCACAGAATACAAAAACGGCTGAACCGTTGGTGGCAGCTTCCTTGATACCTTCTAGTATTTCATTATCACTGAGCTCTTCACCCTCCAAATATTTGGTGAGTAGTTCATCATTAGCTTCTGCAGCAGCTTCGATTAAAGCCTCTTTGTAGGTTTCTACATCGTCCAACATATCGGCGGGAATATCGGTTTCACTGATGTTACCGGTACCAGGTTCAAAAATGAGGGCTTTCATTTTAACCAGGTCAACTACACCTTTGAAATTATCCTCTGCTCCAATGGGTAGCTGTACTGGGACTATATTATCGGAAAAGCTTTCTTTCATTGCGTTTAACGCTTTATAATAGTCAGCATTTTCCCGATCCATCTTGTTGATAAATGCGATTTTGGGAACTTCGGAAAAGTCTTCCCAAATTACTTCGGTCTGAACCTCGACTCCTGCATTGGCAGAAAGAACCATTACTATGGAATCTGCCACCCGCATAGCCCCGGTTACTTCAAAATAAAAATCGGCATAACCAGGAGTGTCAAGAACATTTATTTTATGGTCTCTGTATTCACAGGGAACCAGTGCAGTACTAATTGTAATTTTTCTCTTGACCTCTTCGGGAAGATAATCTGCTACTGAGTTACCGTCATCAACCTTCCCCATTCTTTTGATAGCCCCTGTATTGTATAGCATTGCCTCTACCAGGGAGGTTTTACCAGTACCTCCATGGCCAACTAGAGCTATATTACGAATTTTATTAGTAGGGTAAACCTTCATCCAATAACCTCCTCGTAAATCAACATAACTGTAAAAATGGTACTATACTTTTTATAAAGTAGCAAAATATTTTCTAATTTGATTTCCGATTAAGAACATAAAAAATCCAATATAGAAATAGCGCCGCTAATCCGAAAAGCAGCATCTGGTAAATAAAAATCCCCTTGAACATATCTACAATCAGGGTAAATACTATACCCAGTGCCAGCGGAAACAGCACCAGTTTAGTAAAAGGCTTATCCGGATAATTGGGGTCTCGTCTCTTTTGCCTCAAATAGGAGATATTTAATACCACGAAAAATAAAAGGGTGTTTAATAGCAGGCTAAGAAATATCATTTTGTAGCTCCAGACACGCTTAGATAAATTGAAAAAGATTTACGATACTCCTCAATTAGTTGGTAATCAGTCAAATCCAGGTGAATAGGGGTTATGCTAATATATCCGTCCTGGGTGGCAAGCACATCACTTTCAGCTTCCTGTTCCTCCTTGATAACTCCTCCTCCCAGCCAGTAGTAAGTATTACCACGGGGATCCTGTCTCTCCTCAAAGAGATTATCGTAGTTTCGTACCCCTAATTTGGTTATTTTAATACCTTTAATGTCTTTCTCGCCCAGTGGTGGTATATTAACGTTTATCAAAGTCTTCTTTTCTATTCCCCGTTTCATGGCTACCCGAACTACGTTACGGGTAAATCTGGCCGCAAAATTAAATTCCATATCTTCATCATAGGAATTTAGTGACACTGCTATAGAAGGTACCCCCATGATAACACCCTCGGCAGCAGCTGATACTGTTCCTGAATAGAGAACATCGGTACCCAGGTTAGGGCCATGATTAATTCCTGATACTACATAATCTATATTATCAACTAATCGGCTAAGCCCTAATTTCACACAGTCAACTGGAGTTCCCCCTACGATCCAGGCTTCTTCAGCCTCATCCATACTGGTCTTTATTACCCGGATAGGCTCAAAAACGGTGATGGAATGGCCGGTTCCACTTCTTTCACGATCCGGAGCCACTACGTATAGCTCAGCAATGGAACTTAATTCACGCGCCAGGCTATGTAGTCCCCGGGCATGAATTCCGTCATCGTTGGTTAGCAGGATCCTCATTCGAAAGAAACCTCCCGCTGTAGTAATTTAATATGATTATAGGGCCAATAGGTAAGGAAGGCTTTTCCCTTTAACCGGTCTCGAGTCAGCCAAGCATTCCAGTAATGGCTATCAAAGCTATGGTTGCGGTTATCACCCAGAACTAGCAAGCATCCTTCCGGTACCTCTACCGGGCCATATTCATAATCAAGGGCTTCGGCAAGATAGGGTTCCTTAAGGGGGCGGTCATTTATGTAGACTTTACCGTTTTTCATCTGTACTACATCACCCGGTAGACCAATAACTCGCTTAATATAGTCCTGATTAGTGTGCAGAGCTTCAGGGGGGTCAAAAACTACTATATCTCCCCGTTCCACATCTTTAAAACGATAAATAAATTTATTAACCATAACCCGGTCTTTTTCTTGTATAGTGGGCAACATTGATCCGGTAGGAATAATTCTACCCTCAATAACAAAAGTTCGTAAAACCATGGCCAGTATGAAAGCTATAACTACTATACTTATTATTTCTTTGATGAACTCTTTTATCTCCCTGCTCATGAAACCCTCCATTAAAATTCATAAATGTTTATTATCATTTCATCCTTTTCTTTATCTTTACTAAGGCCAAACATAATCCTTTTTTCTTTCAGGCTTCTGTTTAAAAAATCAATTATATAAATTAGCTCCGGATTACTGGGAAAGCTTTTAAAAGCAATAAGTTCCAATTTGCCCTTATCATCGCACACCATCGTATCTCCTTTCCCTGTAATATTTTAGTTTAAGCTGTGTAACATTACAAGTTTTGGCGAGCTAATCTGTACTATTTCGTAAGCATAGAACCCTGCGGGCTATGTCCGGCAATTATACCCCTTACCCGGCAACGAGCATCGTAAATCTGTTCTAGTTCAACCCGGTAACGCAACATCACATTTTCGGCAAAAGACTGAATATCATTTACACCTAATTCTGCTAAACCTGCAGCTTTTACCGGAGTGCCTGTAGTCTCAATGTTGATACCGGTATGTACTAAGGTTGACACATTGGAACTGGAAGCAACTGATACTGTTAGTTTACGGTTATTGGCATAGAGAGCTTCCACCCGGCGTACGACGGGAATACCAAGCTGTTCTAGCTCATCCTTAATACCTATCAGGAACATACGTTGCCGATAAAGTGCCAGGTTAAGGTCATTGTCAAAATGTTCAATAATAAAATTTAGCATCAGCGGTGAATATATATAGGCTTTATCCAATATATCAGTCTGGTCTAGCATAAAAGATCGGGGTACATTAGTCTCACCACAAAAAGCAATTACTGCATCTCCCAGGATATCAAAATTACGGTAAATCCAATGTGGCTCTAACTCCTTTCCGGAATAGTTAATGGATTTGTTAATATATAAAGTTTTTACCATACTATTTCCCACCTTTCATTAGTATTAACCTTCTTCAAAATATCAGTAAGCCAATATAAATTTTACCATCAAATGAACAAATTTAGAATTATTGTTCGGTAATATAATATATTTTGCACGTTTGCAAATAATCCAAAGTAAAACTATAAAATATGAGGTTTACTCATTGCATTAATGCATGAGTTTATTGCACAAATGCAATTTTTTACTACCTATAATAGTTTGCAATACCTATTTGATTGGTTGTTCGACTTGTTATGAGATATATTTTCAAAAATAATACATAATTCAGCCGATATCCAGTGATGTTTTTGGATCTTTCCCCTGCCAGAGTATAGAGTATATACTGCTTTTCTGGAATATTAACCAGATAGTTGGCATGTTCTTTGCAACTAAATACTTGTAGACAATCAAAGAATTATTATAACTACCATAAGTTTACCAGTTAGGGGGTGATATACAAAATGTTGGGGGATGGGGTGCTCATTTTAAGAAAAAGGATAATAGATATAGAAGAGAGAGAACCGATATATGCCATATCCCCATATTAAGATCGTTTAGTACTATTGTATATTTTGTAATTTAAGGGGGTAAATTATGGCTATTATTTTATCGTCAAACCTGCTGATTGACCAGTATCAGTCTAAATTAGTTACAGCAGATGAGGCCGTAAAAATAGTAAAGTCAGGAGACTGGGTCCAGTATGGTGAATTTGTAATGCAACCTAAGGAGCTTGATGTGGCTTTAGCCCGTAGGGTTGGTGAACTGGAAGATGTTAAAATTCGCTGCGTAACTGTTACAATGATTCCAGAAGTTGTTAAGGCCGACCCAGAACGAAAACACTTCCGTTTCAATGATTGGCACTTTTCCGGATTTTCCCGGGCTATGCAAGCTCAGAACTTATGCAATTACATCCCGGTTACTTACCATGAAGCCAAAAAACTGATTGAGGAATTTGTAGAAATTGATGTTGCTTTTATACTGGTTGCTCCCATGAATAGTAATGGATATTTTAATTTGGGAACATCTAACTCCATCACTTCCTATGTTATTGAGAAGGCTAAGAAAGTTGTAGTAGAAGTAAATACATCAGTTCCGGTTTGTCTAGGTGGTAATGCCGAGTCTGTTCATATTTCCGATGTAGATTATGTAGTTGAGAGTGTCCAAAATCAGAAATTACTTAATCTGCCGGAAACAACAATTATCGATACTGACCGCGAGATTGCCAGCGTAGTAATGGGAATGATGGAAGACGGCTGTTGCTTGCAACTGGGGATAGGGGCTATGCCCAACGTGGTAGGCTCAATGATTGCGGAATCAGACTTAAAGAACCTGGGTGTGCATACAGAAATGTTGGTCGACTCTTTTGTAGATATGCATGAATCTGGAAGGGTCAATGGTAAAATGAAGACTATAGATAAGGGTAAGATGGCTTATACTTTTGCTATGGGTACCGACAAATTATATGATTTCCTGGATAACAACCCGGTTTGTGCCAGTTATCCGGTACATTACACCAATGATCCTTTCATTATTGCGCAGAACGATAAGGTGTTTGCCATCAATAACGCTATCGAAGTAGATCTTTTCAGTCAGGTAGCATCTGAGGCAGTTGGCTCCCGCCAAATATCGGGAACCGGTGGTCAGTTAGACTTTATGTTTGCGGCTTTCCGTTCCAAAGGGGGCAAAGGCCTTATTTGCCTGAGCTCAACTAAAACATTGAAAGATGGTACGGTAGCATCTCGTATTCGCCCAACCCTGTCGCCGGGAACTATAGTAACTATACCACGTACAATAAATTATTATGTAGTAACCGAATACGGGGTAGCCTTAATGAAGGGTAGAACAACCTGGCAGCGAGCAGAAGAGTTAATCAACGTTGCCCATCCCGATTTTAGAGATGAATTGATAAAGGAAGCTGAAAAAATGAAAATCTGGGTTAGGACTAATAAACTAGAGGCTTAATGCCTAATATTTAGTTAATTTGACTTTGGCTTTATGGCAGGTGTCTGATTATTTCAGCACCTGTTTTTCTTTATTCTTATTCGTTTTTTTTATATTTAATATTGTAACGGCTGGCTTTACGAGAAACGGTAGAAGCATCCACTTCTAATAAGCGGGCTGCCTTGTAACAGGAACTGGTTACGGCAAAGGTCTTCTCTAGTAGCTGACGTTCAAGGCTTTCTACTGCCTGTTTTAAAGGTATAATGCTGTTAACACTCACCGGTTGGAGCTCGTTTCCAATTTCATCAGATGATGTTTGTAAAAAATAGGCTGGTAAGTTTTGAATATCGATAAGTTCCGTACTGGTAGTAACCACCAGTCTTTCAATCATGTTTTCCAGCTGCCTGATATTGCCTGGCCAGGAATAAGTCATTAAGAGTTCTATTGCTCCTGGGCTTATAGTCTTTTTGAGATTATAGCGCTGATTAAATTTTTCCAGGAAATGTCTTACTAGAAGTGGGATATCTTCTCTTCGTTCTCTTAGAGCGGGAACATAAATAGGTACTACATTAAGGCGGTAATAGAGGTCTTCTCTGAATTCACCTTTTGCAACCATTTCCTCCAAAATACGATTAGTTACGGCTATAATCCTAACATCAATGGCGATTGTCCTAGTTCCACCTACGCGAAATATTTCTTTTTGTTGCAATACTCGTAGCAATTTAACTTGTAGATGTAACGGAATATCTCCAATTTCGTCGAGCAACAGGGTCCCTTCATTAGCGACTTCAAAAAGGCCAGGCTTTCCTTCCCTTCTGGCTCCGGTAAAAGCTCCTGGTTCATATCCAAAGAGTTCAGACTCCAGTAAGTTCTCCGGTATTGCTGCACAATTAAGTTTCACAAAAGGGCCTTTACTGCGAATACTATTACGTTGAATAATATCTCCGATAAGTTCCTTACCTACACCTGATTCCCCGGAAATTAATACCGTGGAATCAACTTCAGCAATCTTCATGGCCTGATAAATAACCTTTTCCATTTCCTTGTTTTTAAAGATTAGATCCTCCGATAACCTAATTTTCATTTCATTCATCTGAAATTCAAAATGCTTTTTTAAACCTTCCAGTTGCTCAACTTTCTGTTTCAACATATTAAGTTCACTGATATCACGTACACTGGTAACCACCCGAAATATATTGCCATTTTCATCGAAAACCGGTGTAGCACTAACTAAAAGTGTAGTACCAGTAACTGTTACCAGGGTAGTAGTATACGGTTTTTTTGTTTCCAGAACGACCAAACTGGCTGAACGGGAAAGTACCCCGGTTTCAACCAGTTCGCTCATACTCTTATGAAGAAGCTCTTCTTCGCCTAAACCTGTCATCCTCTTGATGGCTTTATTAATCCTTAATGTTATAGCCTGGCCGTCCGTTATGTAGAGCCCATCAAAGGAGGAATCAATTATAGCGTCCATTTCCTGATTAAGTTTTTTAACATATTCCAGTTCCCTGGAAACATTTTCCAATTCTGATACATCATACAATACTGCTACTGCACCTATAATTTCATCGTTCTTAACAATTGGTGCGCGGTTGGTAATAAATGATTTAGTACCAATACTTAACTTGATACCATATTCTGAGCGACCGGTTTCAACAATATTTAACAACTGGCTTTCAGGAATGATATCGTTTATAAACCTGCCTATTATGTCAGTTTGCGGAAGATCGGTTAACTTCTCAGCAGCCCGATTCCAAATGGTTATAATACCTTTACGATCAATGGCTATGATGGGATTATAGGCTGAATTAATTACTATTTCCAATTGCCCCGACATTTCTGCAATAATATCGGTTAAAGCAATCATTATATCAGACTTAGTGATTATTCCCACCAACTCACCCTTATCAACCACCGGGTATCGGCCGGTAAAGATGATATCTACATCCTCAATAGGCTGATGTGGAGAAAGAGTTTTTACCATAAGGCTCATATAATTTTTTATCGGCCGATCCAGAGGTACTTTTTGGCTCATGGCTCGGATAAGGTGGGTCTTGGTAAGTAGTCCTATCAATTTACCGTCTTCAACTACGGGAGCACCATCAATTTTTTTCTCTAAAAATAAATCAGCTACTTCTCCCAATGTGTCTTCCGGTTTCAATACACTAACATCAGTACTCATAAAATTCTCTACTATCAAATTATCCCCCCTTTTACTATGTTACAAATCATCTCCTTAACGTTGTCCTAGTATCGAAGTATAATTTATATCAGTTGCCTGTTATTGTTCTTGCTATTTTATTCCTACTAATACACCTTATGCTATCTCTTGTATCAGTATAATGCATATTACATTTTGGAAACACCGCCGGCCACAGATGTTGGTCGTAAAATTATCGCCTTAAAGAAAACTTTATTAGTATGCTTGTTTTAATATTCACCCATGACCTATGTATAGTTTTTTTAAAAATAAAGGATTTTCGGGAATCTATGAGAAATAAGTTATAGGGTGATTTGATGACTGCTAATAATCCATATTTTGAAAAAAAGTTTAACTGCCCGGTATGTAAAACTGATTTTAGTTCCCGGGCTATACGTAGTTCAAGAGTTTACGTTGAACGCAAGGAAGCTGACCTCCATGTTATTTACCGGGGAGTAAGTCCCCTACATTATTCCATTATAGTTTGTCCTGCCTGCTATTACGCTGCTTCTACTAATAGCTTCGCCCAGGAAATAAACCCGATAATTTTAGAAAAGTTGGTTCAGGCCTTATATCAACTAAGACCAAAACCAGCCATTGAATATACCCAGGAAAGGGATCTGGAGAAAGCTCTGAGTTCGTTTAAGCTGGCTATTCGCTCGGCACAGTTAAAACAGGTACGAGCTGGTGAATTGGCAGGGTTGTTTATGGGAGCTGCTTGGGTAACGAGAGAAGTCAACGATGAGGAACTGGAAGCAGTGTATCTAAAGGAAGCTTTAGCCCATTACCTGGAAGCTTATAATAAGGATTTTCAATCTATTGGTAACATGAGTGATATTCAGGCAACTTATCTAATTGGCGAGTTATACCGTCGTACTGGCGACTGCAAGGAAGCAGTTAACTGGTTTAATCGGGTAATAGTACATAAGCATATTAAGCAATACCCACATATAGAAAAACTTACCCGGGAGCAGTGGGCCCTAGCTCGGGAACAAGCCCAATTAGAGCCTGATTCCGAGGGAACTGTTTCTGATATTGATGTTAGCCAACGAAAGGACAAGCCGGAAAAGGATGCTAAAACAGCCACGGCTAGTAATATTGGCAAAGTTAAGATTCCACCGCGGCGGCCTAGTATGCAAATGCCGGCCCATCTATATGCAGATCAGATTGACTGGCTTACCCGTATTGTTAATAACGGCTATAACAGTACCAAAAACCTCGTTAGTAAAGAACAGGTTTTACGCGCTCTACTGGATGCAGTTATTAAAAACCTGGATAATAATTTACCCCAGCAATTCAGCAGCGAAGAAGAATTGAAAGACCTTTTTGGTGAGTTACTAACTGGTGATAGATAAATAGACACTGAAGGACACTGACATCCTGATTTACACTGATTTTTAATTATTATTTTTTCAATTTCAGTGTTCTTCTGTGTCTAATTTCACCAGTACAGCGTCATCTATACCGAAGAAGTAGAGGTAACTTTCTTTAACTTTTTTGCCCTGGATAGTTTCCAGGGCTTCTTTATATAGTGTTAACTGAGGTTGGTAAAAACTTATTAACTCTTCTCTATTATCTTCAGTTATATAATCAGTTTTATAATCTACCAGTACGATTTCATCCCCTTCATAGAAAAAGAGATCAATAACCCCCTGAACCAGCAGCTTTTCATCTGGGATGATGGTATCATCCATTATTTCAGCAGCTAAACGTAATTGGTTAAAGGGCACTTCCCTTTTCACTTCCCGGGCATTAAGTATCCTTTGCCCCAGAGGTGAACTGAAGAAACGATATATTTTAGTGGTATTTACGGTCTTAGCTTCATCTTCCAGCAGCATCTCCTGCTTTACCATCATTTCTACCTGCTGACAAATAGCCTTTTGATCCTTAACCTTATTAAAATCAAGGTGCTGCAGGACAAAATGCATTATACTACCTTTCTGGGCTGACGTTAAATCTTGCACTCCTTCCACAAAACGCGGCCGGATAAGCTGTGCAGACATTTCTATTCCCATTAATGCCGGGTCTACCAGTCCCTTTTGAATCTGGGAAACGGAAACCTTGGAGGGAATCCTTTCCGCTTGCTCAAATGGATATTGCCAGTCCAGGCGCTGTGCTATCAGTTCAGAATCACTACTGTTCTTATGCTCTTTTACCTGGTTGTGAAAAGCATTAAGTAGATTAGCCATTTTTGCATCACTAATACCAATATCGCTGCGCTTAAGGATTTTCACCTGCCATCGGGAGGGATTATTTTGCAGATCCTCCTCAGTCCAGGAGACCTCTGATAGTTCCCGCAAGGGAGCCCCGTCAGGGTGGCGCATTAGAACCGGGCCAATCCAATCCAAAGGGTTCTTGCCCCGGGCCAAATTAAATGGGGTGGGCATATGGCTCCATTTTTGGGTACTATTTTGCACGTCTCTTACCGAACCTATCATTATCAATTTATGTTGGGGTCGGGTACAGCCCACATAGAGTATGCGCAATTCCTCAGATAAGTTCTCCAGGCGGATTTTATTCTTAATGCTGATACGGGCTATGGTTTCATTATAACCACGCAGGTCGGGGTTGACATACCTGGGCCCGATGCCTAAATCTTTATGAAATAATATCCGCTCGCGGCTGTCACTAAAGTTAAATTGCTTACCTAAACCGGCCAGAATCACTACCGGAAATTCTAGCCCTTTGCTACGGTGAATACTCATAATCCGAACCAGATTTTCGTTTTCACCCAAAATCCGGGCTACTCCCATATCTCCACTACGGGCCTGAATCTTATCCACATATTTAATAAAATTAAACAAACCTTTTATGGAGGTTTCTTGAAACTGGCGAGCTCGATCCAGCAAGGCCTTCAAATTAGCCTGACGCTGCCGTCCCCCCGGCATGGCTCCAACATAGTAAAAATAGCCGGTTTCCTGGAGTAGTTTCCAGATAAATTCGTCCATAGGGAGATAGCGGGCCTCTTTCTTCCAGCGGGTCAAGTTCTCTATAAATTGCTGTATTTTGTCTTTAAGCTCATTATTATTTTGAATCAGGTAGGCTTCCATGGCTTCATAATAGCTCTTGGCCTGACTCTGTACTCTTATTTCAATTAGTTCATCAATGGTAAACCCGGTCATGGGAGAACGCATGACACTTAATAAAGGAATATCCTGGCGGCGATTATCAATAAGGCGAAGAAGATTAAGTACCAGGGCAATTTCGCCGGACTCAAAATAACCACCAGTCAGGTCAGCATAAACCGGTATACCCTCAGCAACGAAAACATCCCAGAAGGTGGTAATAGAGTTACGGGTACTGCGCATTAAAACCACCATATCCCGGTACTCCAGGGGGCGATAGTCTTTTCTTTTATGATCATAAATTGGTTGACCCAGTAGTTCCTTAATTTTACCTGCTGCTAATCGGGCTTCTATTTCGACATCTCCCGCCTGAGCCAATTCATCATCTTCTTCATTTTCCCGATTCTTATCAATCAGGCAGACCTCAATGGGCCAATCTTCGGTATCAGCATTTTTCAGTCCGGGATAAAGGGCAGCCTTGGTGTCATAGGTGATTTCCCCCAGATAAGGGGACATTATATGAGTAAAAATATAATTAGCCCCATTAAGGATTTCCTTCCGGCTGCGAAAATTAATACTCAAATCAATACGCTGCTTTAGTTTCCCATCAGAATTCTGAAACTCTTTCATCTTATTAATAAATAAAGTCGGATCAGCCAGACGAAAACGGTATATACTCTGCTTAATGTCGCCTACCAAAAAAATATTATTATCCCGTTTAATACAATTTATAAGAGTCTCTTGTACCTCATTGCTGTCCTGGTACTCGTCAACAAAAATATATTGGTATTTTTGCCGGTAATCATCGGCAGCATC
>DIRQ01000072.1:0-17709 GCA_002424365.1 Syntrophomonas sp. UBA5432
TATTAATTTGCGGATTAACACTAAACCGATAAGATTAAAACTACGGTAATCCCTACCTACAACCTCATTAAAACTGTAGCCGGTCAAATCGCTGAAGATTTGGTTTACCCACATAATTTCTCCAGGCTTAAACAATATAACAGCATGGGAAATAAAATGAAGGGCTTCCTGAAGTGCTAATTCCTTTGAGGTATCAGTAACAAAACCGTAATAAAGAGGGCAGTCTTCATTAGCATAGCCGGCTTGGCGTACCGTATATTTAATAGGAACTTCGGTGCCGTTCTTATGTAGCAGTTTCTTATCAAAACTAGTTTTATTATGGTTATTGAATGGTTTTTCAAACAGAGCAGTTTCCTGTCCTCTTAGGTATGCAGGTACCAAAGTATCTATCCAGTTAATGTCCCTTAATTCCAGACTGCTGTAACCTGTAAGTTCTTCAAAGGCACGATTCCAATAGCTTATACGCCCATCCTTATAACCAGCGGCAAAGGGATTAGCTGAACAATCTACCACCTCTTTAAACATCTGCAAATGCTGAATGGTTTCGTTTAATTCATGAATTTGTTGTTTTTGGTCGACAGTCACTTGTAAAGAGTCCTCCGATAAGTAAACAAAAAAAGTGCAAGGTAATATCTCCTACCTATAAAAATATTACCGATTTATCCAATTATCAGGTATATATTAACACATTCTACATAGATGTATTATATCCTCCTAAATTTGACATTTTATCTTTTTTGAGTGACATGTTTAGTATGGGGAAGTAGTTTTGTTTATCACATTTTACCCCTAGCACAAAGGATAAACCTTCAAACTAGGAGGAAAATGGCGAAGTATGTAGAAATCATAATATAAAATACATAAGGTTCACAACACTGTCTTCGAGCTCAGTTACCTAAAGTGAATCTCACCAAGGTGCTCGGGCCGATAGGGTGTATTTGGAAACGAATACGCCTCCCGTTTGGAAAGGAGATGATAATATAGAACAATTGAGTCTGCTATGTTTCTTGGTATTAGTAGACTTTTTTATTTATTGATGCCAAGAAAACTATGTCCATTAATACATATCTAAAAGAGGATTTATTAAAAGCAAAAGTCTAAGAAAATCGTAATGGAGGTAAACAATGAATAGAATTAAGAATAAAATTTTATTGGTAGGAATATTGTGCTGTTTTATGTTCTTTAGCGTATTCAGTGTACAAGCAGTAGAGCCCATAAAAATAACAGTAGATGATAATCCTCTTGTATTTACTGATCAAGTAGCACTTTATGATAATGAAAAAGAACTAGTTCTTATTCCCTTAAGAGATGTATGTGAGGCTGTGGGAGCCGAAGTTAAGTGGGACTCATCCGAACAAAAAGCAGTAGTTAAGCTCATGAATAAATCGGTGGATGTTCCTATTGGGACTAGTCAAGTTACGGTTAACAACAAACCCGTAGAATTAGAAGCAAACGTCGTTATAATTAATAGCCGGACAATGATTCCAATAGATTTCATGCAAAAAGCGTTGGGAAGTAAAGCAACATGGAATAAAGAACAGAAGCTACTGTCAATTTTAGATAGAAATGTAAAGATAAAAATGGCTAGCACCATTGGACCTATTGATGCCGGTATTGTAGGAACTTTAACTGAGAGATTTGAAGAAAAGACTGGAGTAAATGTAGAATATTTGGGAGCGGGAACAGGAAAAGCTCTGGAAATGTCTAAAACTGGGGACTTTGATCTGGTTATGGTACATGCCAAAGTGCTGGAAGAACAATTTGTTGCAGATGGCTATGGTACCGAAAGAATTCCCGTTATGTACAATGACTTTGTTATAATCGGACCTGCCGGTGATCCCGCTGGTATAAAAGGAATGTCAATATCTGATGCACTACAGAAGATTATGCAAAGCCAGGCCCAATTTATCAGCAGAGGTGATAAATCCGGTACCCATGTAAAAGAAATGGAATTATGGAAAGATGCCGGTCTAACACCTGAAGGGGACTGGTACATAGTATGGGAAGGTGGCTCCAAAGGTAACACGGCTACTTTAAAATATACAGATGAACAGCAAGCCTACACCATGATTGACAGAGCTACATATTTAGCTTTAAAGAAGGATATAACAATAGTTCCTCTGGTAGAGGGAGATGAATCCCTTCTCAACTATATTTCAGTTATTCCTGTAAATCCTGAGAAGTTTACTCAGGTAAACCAGTCATTAGCTATGGATTTAATTAAGTCTATGACTTCGGAAGAAGGCCAAATGATTATTCGTGATTTTAAGAAAGACATATATGGAGAACCAATGTTTTTCCCTAATTCCGTAGAGTGGAATAATCTCTCAAAATAATAAGGAGGGGCAGGTGGAAGTGGCATGCGGAAATTTCGTTTGCCCTTCTACCTCTCCATACCATTTTTAGCTATTCCAATATTTCCTATCCAGACTCCTATATTGGAGAGCCTCGCCCAAGTGCTGTAATAAAATGCTTTCCGAAGCTTCCATGTCAGCGATGGTACGGGCTACTTTAAGAATGCGATCATAAGCCCGGGCGCTCATCTTGAGCTTATCAAAGGCATTCTTTAATAGCGTTTCGGATTCATCGTCCAAATGACAGTATTTCTTTACATCAGTAGGGCGCATCTGGGAATTCAGATTAATCTTATATCTAGCAAAACGCTTTTTCTGAATCTCCCTGGCTAGCATCACTTTTTCCCGCATGGTTGCAGAACTCTCACCATTTCCTCTATCCCGTAATTGCTCATAATTAACTCTAGGTACCTCCACATGTAAATCCATCCGATCTAGAAGGGGACCGGAAATTCTGCCCAGGTATCTCTGTATCTGGGGAGGGGTACAATTACACTCTAAATCGGAACCGTAGTGCCCACATGGACATGGGTTCATTGAGGCGATGAGAGTAAAGTTAGCCGGATAGGTATGGGTAGCTTGAGCTCGGGCTACAGTAACCACCTTATCCTCCAGGGGTTGCCGCAGTGCCTCCAATACATCTCGGCTGAACTCAGGGAATTCATCCAGGAATAATACTCCATTCTGGGCCAGGCTAATCTCTCCCGGTCGAGGGATTCTGCCCCCACCGATTACGCTGGCACTGGAGGCATTTTTATGAGGTGCTCGAAAAGGTCTCTGGTTTACCAGAGGGTTGCTGCTATCAAGTAAACCGGCTACCGAATAAATACGCGTTGTTTCTAAAATTTCATCCCGCTGCATTTCCGGTAAAATACCAGGTAATCGTCGGGCCAGCATAGTTTTACCCCCACCGGGAGGACCAATCAAAAGAACATTATGCATACCTGCGGCAGCAATTAAGAGTGCTCGTTTAGCCGACTCCTGTCCTTTAACGTCAGCAAAGTCAGGAACACTGTTTACGAAAAAGCGCTGGGAAGAATAGGCCTTAACTGGAGTTAAAGTATTATCACCCTGGACAAAGTCATATAGTTCCTTCAGGTTACCCACTGCTAATGATTTTATTTCACTTACTAACCCGGCTTCATAACTGTTACCTTTAGGAATAACCAGGGCAAGATCAGATTGCATTTTAGCTAGTTCCAGAACCATAGGCAAAACTCCTGGAACCATCCGAAGGTCACCATTAAGTGATAGTTCGCCACAGAAATAGAATTTATCAAGGGGGAAGCCTTCTACTTGTTCAGAAGCGATTAGAATACCCAGGGCTATGGCCAGGTCAAAATGGCTGCCTTCTTTTTTAATATCCGCTGGAGCCAGGTTGATAATAATCTTACGGTTAGGAAATTCGAACCCCGAGTTTCTTAAAGCGGATCTTACCCGCTCTCGCGCTTCCCGAGTCGCCTGTGAAGCAAGGCCGACCAGCTCAAAGGCGGGAAGCCCGGTCTGTATATCTACTTCAACTTTTACGGGAGTAGCCTCGATGCCATTTATCACCATAGTGTTAAGGGAGGCTAGCATATAGTTATCACCTGCATTTATAAGTTTTACCTTATTTTAACACAGATGATTAATTATGGCGTCACCAGAGGGTATAATCTTTTAATATTTGCCTTGCTTGATCAACACAGGAACCAGCTATTAAAGTGCTTAAAAAATAATACCGGAAAATGCCAAAATTATTTGAAAGAATATATGTCCTGCGACATTAACTTATTTTGTTCGATGAAAAAGTTTTTAGGTTTTTGGCCATAAGATAATTATAAAAATAGGTGGAAAGTCCTTATAAAAGTATGAATCCGTGAAAAAAAAGGCCAATAGGGAAATTTTTAACATGTAAAAAAGAGGATTTTATTACAATTTTCAGAACTCTATATTAAGGTAGGTAATCTAAAAACAGGAGGAGAAAATGAATTTACCCTGGATTTTACTTATAACTGGATTCGCCACTGGCTTTCTAGCTACCTGGATAGGCCTGTTACTAGTTAATATTAAGCCTGATTTTTTCAGGTTAGTTTTGGTTGCCTCATTTTATAGTATAGTGAATGTTATAGTGCGTAGTTTCCCCATTCCTTTTGGTGTTCATTTTATTATATTGTTAGTTGCATTATATATTATGATTATGATGGGTTGGAGGTTAGGTCTTTTTAGAGCGTTAATCCCAACTATTATCGGTATGCTAATTTTGATTCTAAGTGAATCTTTATGCGTTTCCACTTTGATTAGAATATCCAATCTCACTATATCGGATATAATGCAAGAATTTATTTTTTGGCCATTTATTCCCCAGATTATGCTGGTATTGGTAGTAATTAAGATTATTGATTGTTTTAATCTCTATATTTTAAATTTTAATGATTTTAGTTTTAACGAGTCGTCTAATACTACCGGGTATAATTCAGTTACTATACTTACGGGATTAGCTCTTCTACTATTAATTCTACAAATGATGCTAAATCTGAGCATTGTCTACGCCTATCCTGCCCACTTATTAAAAAGTATTTCCCTGGAAGACGCAGGAGTATTAAGCACTATATTAATGATAACCATTTTTGTAACTATGGTATTGATAATTAACCAATTATTGGTGATGTCGGCCAAAGAAAATCAATACCTGGTGCAATTGGCCTATCTAAGTACCGTGGACGAATTATTTACAGCGATAAGGGCTGAGGGGCATGACCGTATTAACCACCTGCAAACACTATATGGATTTATACAGCTGGGTAATTTAAATGAAACCAGGAAATACCTGGAGGAATTAATGGGTGACGTTATAATATCACAACATCACGCAGTTCAGGGAAAACCTGGTTTATCCGCTCTATTCTATATTAAGGCAGGGATTGCGACTAGCAAGGGAATTGAATTAAGTTTTGAAATTGAGAGCGATGTATCCCATATCGCTGTACCTTCATACGAGTTAAATCGAATTGTAGGTAATCTTATCAATAATGCTTTTGATGCAGTTGCAGATTTAGAAAAGCAAAATAAATGGGTTAATATTAGCATTTATGAACAGTATGGTAATTATGTCTTTAAGGTGTCTAACTACGGCAATATTGACCCGCAAACCGCCCAAAATATATTCTTGCGTGGTTATACTACCAAACAGAGTGGCCATAGTGGAATGGGGTTATTTATTACCCAACAAATTGCACAAAAATACGGTGGAAAAATAATACTCGAAAACAAGGAAAACGTAGTGGAGTTTATGATTATCTTACCGAAAACTAAATTGGGGAGGGAGATAGATGCATTACCTGGCTCAAAAGATAGCCCAAAGGTTGACGGTAAATTCAAAGCAAGTGGTTGACGAAGATGTGATTCGCTATGGAGCAGAAGTAATACTGGGAGCAGTTTTTCAGATAAGTGTATTCTTACTGGTAGCCTATTTATGTGGAATATTTTTGGAAATATTAGGAATACTATTTGCTTCCGCTATATTACGGCGCTATTCCGGCGGAGTCCATTGCAGTACTTACTATGGCTGTACCTTTTCAGGTTTGATTACCTATCTATTATTAGCCTATCTCCTGCGTTATTTTAGCGGTGAATTCTTTATTGTATATTTTACCGTTACCGCAATTTTGTGCTATAGCCTGGTTTACTGGTTTGCACCGATGGATAACCCTTCCAACAGGATAAATGACACCGTAAAAAGAAAGCAGTTAAAGTATAAAAGTTGTATGGTTTTAACTTCCGTATTACTTATCTCATTTGTATTATACAGTTTTGGCTACGACTTATATGCATTTTCCTTATTGCTTGGATTGCTTTGGCAATCACTTACCTTGACACCAGGAGGCGAGCTGTACATAGCCGCCTGGGATAGATTCTTGTTAAGAATCGAAAAATTAATTGAGAGGAGGAAACATGATGTTCCATCATCTTAAAATCTTCATGTCAACTTCACTCGCTGTATTTTTTGCCTTTATTGCAGCAAGCAATTTTCAGGTATGTTGTCCCTTTTTCTATTACCAACCGGAGCTTCCAGATAAGAAATAGGGTTTAGTTGGAAAACTTTCCGGCAGGCTTTAAAGCCTGCCGCTTTTTTTATGTATATTGAATAGTTTAATCAGCAAAAAGGCATTATAAAGATGAAAAAGATTTTTCTTGGAAAGGAGTTTTTATAGTGCTTGGTACAATTGTACGTTTTATAGTATCCGCCCTGGTTTTACTCCTGATAGGCTACCTGCTTCCTGGTATTACGGTATCTGGATTCGTAGGGGCATTAATTGCCGCAGTAGTTATAGCAGGTCTGGGTTATATAGTTGAAGCCATCCTGGGTGACAGGATTTCACCGCGTTCCCGTGGAATTGTTGGCTTTATTACCGCTGCTGTAGTCATTTATGTGGCCCAGTTTATTATTCCCAACTATTTATCTGTATCCCTGTTGGGCAGTCTGCTAGCAGCTTTCGTAATCGGTCTGGTGGATGCATTTATTCCCACCGAATTACGGTAAAAGCGTTAATAGAAAAAAACTCCATTATTACTATAGACCAGTTTTTGTACTGGTCTATTATTTTTTAATAAGGGAGTACATATTACCTTATTCTATAAAGATAGATTCTAGAATGAAATAGTAATCGTCAATGTATATACTAAAAAGCATTGAACTTATGTTTAAAGCAAAGTACAATGTAAAAAGCAATAAAACATTGCAGTTATTCGGGATTAAGGATTATAGGAGGCCGTAAAAATGGTTGGTTTCATTGGGAATATTGGGCCCTGGGAACTAGTTTTTATATTGGCAATAGCCTTAATTGTTGTAGGCCCTGGCAAGTTGCCGGAAGTTGCCAAATCTATGGGTAAGGCAGTAAATGAGTTTAAGAAAAGCACTTCAGGAGTAAAAAAAGAATTTGAGAATGCCATGAAATTTGATGATCCCCCGGTAGTTAAAAATGAATCGTTAAAAACTATCGTGGAAACTAAAACCGGGACTGTTGACGGTACCGAGGGTATCCAAAACAGTGGAGAGGAAAATACCCAAAGCAACAAAGATAACCCAGAAGAGAATTCAGAAATTAAAGTGGAGGAAGACTCTACTGTAAACCCCGTAAATTAAGGTAATATGAGAATATCAACCTAAGGATTTAGAATTCAAAATTCTTAATAATCTCTTATCCAGAGAGGTGGAGGGACTGGCCCGATGAAACCCGGCAACCGCCTGTTAAGGTATGGTGCCAATTCCTGCAGGGATATCCTGGTAGATGAGAGGCATGACAGTTTTTAGCCCCTCATTATGTGGAGGGGCTTTTGTTATAAACTGTTTGAAAGGGGAGTGTTTTACACAATGAGACCAGATGTAGAAGAATTATTAAAGCAAAAAGTATTAATTCTGGATGGGGCTATGGGCACCATGCTGCAGGAACAAGGTATGATGCCAGGGCAATGTCCGGAATTATTTGGAATAGATAACTTTCGAATGTTAAGCGATATTCATGGTCAATATATTGAAGCCGGTGCTGATATTATACAAACGAATACCTTCGGTGGTAATCGTTTTAAACTAGGGGAATATGGTTTAGAAAACCGGGTGGAGGAAATAAACGCGGAAGCAGTAAGAATAGCCCGGCAGGCTGCTGGGGATAAGGTTCTGGTTGCAGCCTCCATTGGGCCTAGCGGTAAATTGTTGCAACCTATGGGAGATGTTGATTTTGATCAGTTGTATGCAGCTTTTAGTGAGCAGGTAAAAGCCTGCGAGAAGGCTGGTGCGGACATTATTTCTATCGAGACTATGACTGATATAGGCGAGGCTAGAATTGCCCTGATTGCTGCTCGGGAAAATACTCGTTTACCGGTAATAGTTCATATGACCTTTGAAAACAGTGGTTGCACCATGATGGGAACCGACCCCCTCACCGCTCTGCTTACCCTGGAAGCCCTGCAACCTCTGGCGGTTGGGGCTAATTGTTCCGGAGGCGCCCGGGAGCTTTTACCGGTTATTGAGACAATGGGCCATTACTCTGGAGTTTACTTGTCAGTGGAACCTAATGCCGGTTTACCCCTCTTGCTGGAGGGTGAAACCGTTTTTCCAGATAGCCCAGAAGAAATGGCGGAATATTCTTTACGTCTTAGAGATGCTGGTGCGGGTATAATTGGCGGATGCTGTGGTACCACCCCTGAACATATTCGAGCTATGGCCAATGTTTTGCGGGGTGTACCAGCCTTGGAAAGAACCGGGAAGAAAATATTCGCTCTCACCTCCCGCAGTCGCCGGGTAGATATACGGGAGGAAACACTGGCGTACATTGGGGAGAGAATAAACCCTACTGCCAGGAAAAAACTGGCCGCGGATATCAGGGATGGGCAGATGCAGATGGTAGTAGATGAAGCTAGAAAGCAAATAGAGGCAGGAGCACCCATACTGGATGTTAATATGGGAGTACCAGGTATTGACGAGGTAGCTGCTATGAAACAGGCGGTTTTATCCGTTCAAGCTGCTGTAGATATTCCTATTTCCATAGATTCCACGAATGCAATGGTGGTGGAAGAGGCCCTAAAGAATTATGTAGGACGTCCGTTAATCAACTCAACTACCGGGGAAGATCAGCAACTGGACATTATCCTACCTCTAGCTAAAAAATATGGGGCAGCCGTGCTGGGACTCTGCTTGGATGAGAAGGGAATACCTAAAACTGCCGAGGGCCGCATGGAAATCGCCCGGAAAATATATAAAAAAGCCCGAGAGTATGGACTGCGGGATGAAGATATTTATATTGACTGCCTGGTACAGACAGCTAGCGCCGAACAGTCTCAGGTTATGGAGACTATTAACACCCTGCGCCGGGTAAAAGATGAACTGGGAGTAGGTACGGTACTGGGGGTAAGTAATGTTTCCCATGGTCTGCCGGCCCGGGAAATTTTAAACTCCACCTATTTAGCCATGGCTTTGGGCGCAGGTCTGGATCTTCCTATTATTAACCCGTTTGATGATAGGATGAGGGATACCATAATGGCTGCCGGGGTACTCTTAAACCGCGATCGTAATTGTACTGCTTTTATTAAGCAATATAAGGATTATCAGGGCGGATCGGCAACTGGTGGGGGTAAAGTGCGTCATGATATATGTAATAATTGTAATATTCCTAATCTGTTGACTAAAACCATAAAAGCATTCGAACCTGGAATTGATAAATCCGAAGAGCGTAACATATCAATTAACCAGCAATTGAAAAACGCAGTGCTGGAAGGAAACCAGGACGGTATTGAAAAACTGCTGGAAAAAGCTCTCCATGAATACCAGCTGAAACCTCTGGAAATTGTTAATCAGGGATTAATTCCCGGCATTGAGGAGGCGGGGGAGCGCTATGACCGTAAAGAGTATTTCCTACCCCAGTTGATGATGGCGGCAGAAACCATGAAAAAGGCCTTTACTATAGTAAAACCACTGCTAAGCCAGCAGGCCGGCCAGAGCCAGGGTACTATCATAATGGCTACGGTAGAAGGGGATATACATGATATTGGTAAAAACATTGTTTGTGTTTTATTAGAAAACTATGGGTTTAGGGTTATTGACCTGGGTAAGGATGTTAAGGCAGAAGTTATTTTGGATTCAGCTAAAAGAGAAAATGCTGATATTATCGGACTCAGTGCTTTGATGACTACTACCATGCCGGCCATGGAAAAAGTAATCGAGGAGGCCCGAACCCGTGGTCTAAAATGCAAATTTATGGTAGGGGGTGCAGTTTTAACCCCTGAATACGCTGAAAGCATTGGAGCTGATGCTTATTCCGAAGATGCTCGGGCAGCAGTTCGAGTTGCCCAAAAGCTGCTTAATTAAGGGAGGAGATTTAATGGCACACCAAAAGACTTATGAAGAAATCAACGAAAAAATCAAACGGGGCGAAGCGGTTGTCGTAACTGCTGAAGAAGTTATCGATATTGTGGAAGAACAAGGATTGGAAAAAGCAGCCCGGGAAATAGATGTTGTTACTACCGGTACTTTTGGCCCGATGTGTTCTTCCGGGGTTTTTCTTAATTTCGGACATTCCCGGCCCCGTATTAAAATGAGCAAAGTATGGCTAAACGGCGTGGAAGCCTATGCCGGTATTGCTGCTGTGGATGCCTACCTGGGAGCAGCTCAGCTACCGGAAAATGACCCGGAAAACAAGGTTTACCCGGGCCGTTTCAGTTATGGTGGTGGTCATGTTATTCACGACCTGCTGGCCGGTAAAGAAATCAGGCTGGAAGCTATTGGTTATGGTACTGACTGCTATCCCAATAAAAAAGTAGATACTATTATCAAACTGGAGGACCTTAACGAGGCGGTTTTGTTCAATCCCCGTAATGCCTACCAGAACTACAATTGTGCGATAAACTTGAGTGACCGAACTATATATACCTATATGGGCATAGTCAAACCTAATTTAGGAAATGCCAGTTATTCTACTTCCGGGCAGTTAAGCCCATTGTTAAATGACCCTTACTATAAGACCATAGGTGTAGGAACCCGGATATTCCTGGGTGGAGGCATCGGTTATGTGGCCTGGAATGGAACTCAGCATCATCCCAATGTTTTAAGGGGTGAAAACGGAGTACCCAAGGTAGGGGCCGGCACCCTGGCGGTAATCGGGGATTTGAAGCAAATGGATCCTAACTGGCTGGTGGGCTTGAGCTACATTGGCTATGGTGCCACCATGGCAGTGGGAATTGGCATACCGATACCAATCCTGGATGAAGAAATATTATCTTATGCTGCCGTAAAGGACGAGGATATCTATTGTCCTATAGTAGATTATAGCGAAGGCTATCCTTATGGGAAATCTATTGACCTCGGATTTGCCAACTTCAAGGAATTGAAGAGCGGGAAAATTACTATCGATGGTAAGCAAGTTATAAGTACTCCTCAGTCCAGTATTTACCGAGCACGCAAGATTGCCGGCACCTTAAAAGAGTGGATAAAGGCGGGCAGCTTTGAAATAAGTAAACCGGTAGCGCCTCTGCCTTCTGCAGATGCTAATATAGAATTCAAGTCGATTCCTGAACGTAACCCCAACGGTAATAGATAGGAGAAGGAGGAAGTAAAATGAAAAACCGGGTAGTATGTTACTTTTCCGCAGCCCAGTCGGAACAGCCTATAATATACCAGCTAATAAAGGACTATGACCTAATTGTTAATATATTAAAAGCCGACATCAACCCGCAAAAAGAAGGTTACCTGGTAGTAGAACTGGAAGGTGAGCGGGAAAAATATAAATCCGGTGTAGACTACCTAAAAAGCCTGGGTATCCATGTAGAACCCTTGAGCGAAACAGTAATATGGAGCGAAGAGATATGTATTCAATGTGGAGCCTGTTCTTCGTTTTGTCCTACCCAGGCACTGGATTTGGACCGCGAGACCATGATGATTTCGTTTAATAACTCCAAGTGTATTGTCTGCGGTATGTGCCTGGATTGTTGTCCTACCCGGGCAATCAAATTATATTTTGAAGTCAGGGAGGCAGTATAGAGGGTATTTTATATCCTTCTAGCTAATGAATAAAGAAAAGTATGTAAATCGCACCTACCGGTCCCTGCATCAGGCCGGTGATATGCACTATTTTAATCTAAGAGTTAAGCAAAGTGACCTGGCTATTGGAGTTGACCGGGAGAGTTACTCCGATAGCTTGGTAGCTTTATGCCGTAAAGAACTTATAGCTTTACGGGCAGAGTTAGAGGACTATATTAATCTGCATCCGGAATTCCTTACTTCTTTAGTTCCGCTTAAACTACTTCCCGGGGCACCGGAATTGGCAAAGCAAATGGCTAAAGCTGCTGCTCTGGCCGGAGTAGGTCCCATGGCAGCAGTGGCTGGTAGCCTATCCCAGGCTGTGGGCAAGAAACTAAGTAGCTGTTGTCGGGAGTGTGTGGTGGAAAATGGTGGTGACATTTATTTACATTCCCACCGGGAAAGACGTGTAGCCGTGTTTGCCGGGCCTTCTACTTTCAGCTATAAGATAGCTATTCGCATCTCACCGGAGGAAACCCCTGTAGGTATCTGTACTTCCTCGGGTACGGTAGGCCCCAGTCTTAGTTTTGGTAGGGCTGATGCCGTAGTGATAAAAGCCAGGGATGTGGCTGTGGCAGATGCTATAGCCACTGCAGCTGCGAATCTGGTTAAAAGTAAGGATGATTTAATTAAAGCTATAGAATTCGTACAGAATATTAGGCAGGTGGCCGGTATTTTAGTAATAAAGAACGATAAGCTGGCTGCCTGGGGTGAAATAGAAATAATCTCGTTAAAGGGAGGTAAATAGTAGTGAGAGTAGCTAGAAATGTATTAGAACTAATTGGCCAGACCCCGGTTGTAAGTCTTAATAACATGGGCTCCCAGGATAGAGCAGAGGTATATGTTAAATTAGAGGGTTTTAACCCTGCAGGTAGTATTAAAGATAGACCAGGCCTTTATATGATTGAAAAGGCTGAAGAAATAGGGCTCTTGCAACCAGACTCCATTATTTTAGAGGCAACCAGTGGTAATACTGGTATCGGCTTGGCAATGGCAGCATCCTTAAAAGGTTATCCCATGGTAATAGTTATGCCGGAAAATATGAGTGAAGAAAGAAAAAAGATATTACGGGCCTACGGGGCAGAATTACTGCTTACACCTGCTGCCGAGGGCATGCCGGGAGCAGTAAAAAGAGCTTCTAGTATGGCGGAATCCGATTCCCGTTATTACCTGGTAAAACAATTTGAAAATCCGGCCAATGCGCAATGTCACGAAGAAACTACTGCCCAGGAGATTTTACAGCAGATGGGTAAAAATCTGGATGCTCTAGTTTGTGGAGTAGGCAGCGGGGGAACAATTACGGGAATAGCCCGGGCATTAAAACAGGAAATTCCTGGCATAACAATAGTTGCGGTAGAGCCCGCCAATTCGGCTGTTTTAAGTGGTAATCCGGCAGGTCCTCACAAAATTCAAGGTATTGGAGCAGGATTTATTCCCTTGGTGTTGAATTTAGAATTGGTTGACAATATTATTGCCGTCACGGATGAAGATGCCATAGAAACCTGTCGCAAACTGGCCAAACAGGAGGCATTATTGCTGGGTATATCGTCCGGCGCTGCTATATTTGCAGCTTTGCAATTGGCTGATAAAATGGGAAAGGGTAAAAGGATACTGGCTATTGCTCCGGATAGCGCCGATAAATATATTTCGACCGAATTGTTTGATTAAGGGGAGGAATTAACGACTATGAACTGTGAAGCTGTAGTTCAACATCTGGTTTACTGGTTGAGGGAAAAGGTAAAGGAAGCCGGTGCCCAGGGTGTTGTAATCGGGGTTAGTGGAGGTGTTGACTCAGCAGTTGCAGCAGTCTTAGCCCAGAAGGCTTTTCCTGACAATTGTATGGCTTTGGTATTACCTTGTGAAAGCACTACTGATGATTTGATTCACAGCCGGTTATTATTGGACAAATTCAATATAACCTACCGGGTAATAGAACTTGATAATGTTTATCAACTTATGGTAACCCAACTAGAGTCCTATATAAAGCTTGACGGTTCTAAAAGACGACTGTTACGTGCTAACTTAAAGCCTCGCCTAAGAATGACTACCATGTATTATTCAGCTCAGGCCAGGAACTATTTGGTTCTGGGTACAACAAATAAAAGCGAATTAACTGTGGGTTATAGTACCAAACATGGAGATGGTGGGGTAGATTTGCAGATACTTGGTGACCTACTCAAAAGGGAGGTACTAGAAATAGCCCGCTACCTACACATTCCCTCGGTAATTATTAACAAGGCTCCATCGGGAGGTTTATGGGTAGGGCAGACTGATGAAGAGGAAATGGGTATAAGTTACCAACAATTGGACGACTATATCCAATATAATCAGGGTGAAACTGATGTAATGGAACGTATTCAAAAACTAAATCAAATCAGTGAACATAAACGGCAGATGCCGCCGATAGCTAAGATTCCGGAGGAATTACGCAAATAGCCTCCTGGGGAATAGACAGAGATTACATCCCCATAGGGCACATCCCCACGCGGACATCCCCAAGGGGACGCAGATGCTCCCTATGATCGCCATTAAGGTAGCAGATTCCATTTTTAATGAAAACCCGGCACTCAGCAGAAAAAATTACTACTAACCTGACTAGAGGGTTGGGTTGAGTGACGGGCACATGCAACCATCTATGAAAAAATGTAATAAGGCGGAGAGCGAGGACTGGTAGGAAAGTATCCTCACACTCCTTACCCCTCACTCCTCACTCTAAATAATTAATCAAATAATAAACACGTGGTTATTAACAAGAAAACTTTATATTAGTTTTTATCAGTTTTTGGAGGGACAATTTTTATATGAACAGCAGGGTAAGAAACGTAATTATCCGCATGATTGTATCGATAATAATTTTTGTCTATATCAGCTATCTGGCCTGGAAGAGCTTGCCCACCTTTGATTTCATAATACTCATGGCCTTTTTTGCTCTTTTCCTAGGCTGGTCCATAATTGAGACTTTTATCTACAAGGATCCAGATACTCTAGCAGTGGAAGATGATGACCGCCGTTCTTACCTCTTCTTACAGCTTTCGTCTTTCTTAGCTCTTTTTTATGCCCTAATAGATTTTCTCGATTACCACTTTACTAGAATGGGTAGTTTGGAACCTTGGGTTATGTATCTTGGTTTTGGAATTTTTATTCTTAACGCTATTTTACGTTATCATGCTATTACCACCCTGGGAAAATACTATAACCCTCGGGTAGCCATCTACCAGGAACATAGTTTAGTTACCGCTGGCATTTACCAAAAAATCAGACACCCCATGTATTTGAGTGCTCTCCTTAACGTTATAGCTATTGCTTTCATATTCAGCTCCTGGGGAACTTTGGCGATTATGTTATTTGCAGTTTTACCAGCGGTGATTTATCGTATTAATATAGAGGAAGAGTTTTTACTTACTCATTTAGGAAACGAATACCGGCAATACCTGGAACACAGCAAGAAAATGATTCCGGGAATCTGGTAGATTAAGGAGGTAAAGCATGGCAGGACACTCAAAATGGGCTAACATTAAGCATAAAAAAGCACGCTCCGATGAGAAGAGGGGAAAAGAGTTTACCAAAATTGCCAAAGAAATAACTATTGCAGTGCGTAGCGGTGGTGGTGGGGATCCGGAGGCAAATTCAAAGTTAAAACTGGCTATTCAAAAGGCCAAAGCTATAAATATGCCTAATGATAATATTAGTAGGGCTATTAAAAAAGGCACCGGGGAAGTAGAAAGCGAAGCGATTGAGGAAATTATATACGAAGGCTATGCCCCCGGAGGGGTAGCAATAATGTTAGAGATAGCTACTGACAATCGTAATCGCACCGCTTCGGAAATACGCCATCTTTTTTCTAAAGCCAATGGCAATTTGGGCGAAAGTGGCTGTGTGGCCTGGATGTTTAACAGGGCAGGTTACATTGTTCTTAGTAAAGAAAGCCTGAAATTGGACGAGGAAGAATTAATGCTAACAGCTCTGGAATTGGGGGCGGATGATGTCCGGGAAGAAGATGACAGCTATGAGGTTATTACCTCTCCCGAAGTATTTATGGAAGTAAAGGAAGGATTAGAGGGGCAAGGCATTAAATTGGAAGATGCTGATGTAGTAATGCTTCCGGAAAACACCGTGGAAATAAATGATGCCGATACGGCTGCCCGGGTTATTAAACTAATCGATCTGCTGGAAGATCATGATGACGTGCAGAACGTCTACACCAACATGTCCATTAGCGATGAAATTCTGGAGCAAATAGAGTAATGGTAACAGGGGTGACATAAGAACCGCACGTGCCCTTCAGGGTATCCTTTGTCACCCCTATTTTCTTACTATTCTTACCCTGGTAATTCCAACAGTAGTTCACCGTTAATTACACTGGCTTTTATATTTCGGGTATCGATATTTTTTGGTATATGAGCAAGTAAATTCTTTACATTAGAGCTGCCATACTCCGATGCAGGTGTTATGGTCCCGGATAATACTATTCGGCCATAAGGACTATATATCTTGATGGGTAGTTCTATCACAACATCTTCTCTTTTTACCTGGCTAACCGATTCCGGCCAAGATAGGATATCTACAGTTTTATCGGGCCATTCTTCGTAACTCTTAAAAGCATTTTGGATGGAATTACCCTCTATCTCTTCTGCATAATGCTTAACAGCCTTTTCAACTTGTGCCTTCTCATCAACGTCGAGGGGTACATCTAGTCCCCACAGTCCTTCAGATTTAACAAAATTCTCTATAGTGGCAACTAAATCCTGCCATTTTTCTTGTTCTTTATTTTTATTAAGCATTTGTTGAACATACTCGTAGTATTCTTCCAACCAGACATCATCAAATAATATAGGGCTGTTTTGTCCATGAATCTGGGGATCTGATAAGTTCATTTTTTCTTTTGGGGTATCTTCTACCTCCCAATGGGCTAAAACCGGATCGATGATACCATACCCCATCTGCTCAATAGTTAAAAATGATTCCTCCAGCATTTTCTTCATCACTATTCCGCCTCCTGTTTTAATATCTATAGAAAAATGTATTGTTTGAATATTCAGAAAACCTTTGACTTTTATTTGACTATTCCATGAATATTATAAATCAAAACTGAAGCCTTTATGCAAGTCTAAAAATGGCAAATACACCAATTTGTCGTTAATAGCCGTTTTTTTGGCCAGGTATAGGTTAGAAACTTACTGGAAATAATAGCTAAGAGGTGATAAAAATGAGAAATGGACGTATTTTGGCCTACCTTAGCCTGGTAATGTTTGCTGGTGTATTATGCGGTTTCATATTAAGCGGCGTTTATAATGACATTGATAAGGAAAAAAAGCCGGTACTAGAGATCAGCCATAAAGTAAAAACCGTAACTCCTAACACCCCAATCGTCTTTGAAAGAGAATATACTAAATGCGGACATACTGTTATTTCTGGATTCGAGCACATTAAGGACCTGTTGGGAAAAGACCTGGTTTCTATACAACGTAAATATAAGGTGGACCAGGGGTATCTGATTAATTGGAAGGGAGATACCCTGGTAATTAAACAAAAGGTAGACGGATTTTGTCCCCAGGATAAGGGAAGCTACCGTTTAAAAGAATACCAGGGAAGGGTGGCAGTTTATCGAGGTGTAGAGGAGGAGGAAGTACTGGAAAGGGTTACTGCTATTCGTATGGATTTATTACCTGTTGCTATTCAAAAAGATATTAGGGCAGGTAAATTTGAGTTTAAGGATAAAGACGCTTTAAATGATGCCCTGGAAAACTTCGATGAGTATTTGTAGAATTGGGAAATGGGAGGTTGATTTGGGAGGTGGAAGTGGGA
>DIRQ01000072.1:17897-27320 GCA_002424365.1 Syntrophomonas sp. UBA5432
TGGAAGTGGGAAGTTAGGAAGTGGAGGCCAGGCTAGAGTTGGGAAGTTAGGGGTAAAGGCAGGATTTTATAAGTACTTTTTTACGTCTATAGCATAGTAGTTGACCGCAATTTCAAGTAATATATAAGGGAGATATTTATTAAGGCGGGCGTAAAAATGCGTATTTTAGGCATCGATCCGGGTACGGCTACCACCGGTTACGGGGTAGTAGACTACCAGTCGGGAAGAGAAAAAATGGTTACTTATGGTACGATAAAAACAGACTCAGGTATGGCTATGCCTTTACGCCTATACCGGATTAAACTTCAATTGGAACAGTTACTGCAAGAATATCTACCTGATAAAGTGGCAGTAGAAGAAATATTTTACAACCGTAACTCAAAAACTGTAATCAGTGTGGCTCAAAGTCGTGGTGTAGTTCTTATGACTGCTGCGGCAGCCGGCCTGCCGGTCTTAGAATATACTCCCTTACAGGTTAAACAGGCAGTGGTAGGCTATGGTAATGCGGATAAGAGACAGGTACAGTTAATGGTGCAACGGATATTGGGTATGAAGGAAATGCCCCGTCCTGATGATGCCGCAGACGCCTTAGCTATTGCAATTTGCTGTCTGCATTCCAATCGCCTGGAGGAATTACAGGGTTAAATTCCCCCCTCACCCCCCACCTTACAGATTTTACAGTTAACGTATCCATAAATACAAGTTTTCAGGTATGATATATGTGATAAAGGCAAGGGGAAGATACATATGATTTCATTTATTAAAGGCTTTATGGTTGGGAAAAATGGTGATACCGCGATAGTTGATGTTAACGGAGTCGGTTTGGAAATAATTATGCCACCCCGGGCTATTGTAAAAATGGCTGGTCGGGGTGAGACAGTGCTGTTGTATACTCATTTACAGGTACTGGAGAATGAGTTTAAACTGTATGGCTTTGTGGAAAAAGAAGAACTAAAGCTATTCAAGCAATTGCTGGGGGTTTCCGGTATAGGAGCTAAAGGAGCCATTAACGTTCTCGATTTTATCGACCCGCCCGGTTTTTACCAGGCTATTGCCAGTCAGGATGAAAAATTGTTAATAAAGATTCCGGGGGTAGGCAAGAAAACGGCCAGTCGCCTGATTTTTGAGTTAAAGGATAAAATAAGCAGTGAACAGCTTACGGTTATCTCTGGTGGTAATGATAGCAGTATAGATGATGTTTTAGAAGCTCTGGAAGCACTAGGTTATGGCCGTAGCGAGATTTATCCCCTGGTTCTGGAAATGCAGGCCCGAGGGGAGTTAGACGGTAGTGTAGAACAAAATCTAAGAAAGATTCTTAAAGCTCGTAACATACAGATGAAGCGATAGGGACGGGGGATGCTTAAAGTGCAGGATGACAGGATAATATCATCACACTGGCAGGAAGAGGACGATATTGCCGATACTTCTATCCGGCCTTTAAGGCTGGCAGATTACATAGGTCAGGAGCGGGTAAAAGAAAACATAAGTATATTTATTGCTGCTGCTCGGGAGAGGGGAGAAAGCCTGGACCATGTGCTTTTAAGTGGGCCTCCCGGTCTGGGTAAGACTACCCTGGCCAGTATTGTGGCAGCTGAACTGGGTAAACCCATACGCAAGACCTCCGGTCCGGCTATTGAACGTCCGGGTGACCTTGCCGCCATACTTACGAATTTGGAAGCCGGGGAAATTCTTTTTATAGATGAAATTCATCGGTTAAATCGCAGCGTAGAAGAGGTTATGTATCCGGCTATGGAGGATTATGTCATTGATGTTATCATAGGAAAAGGGCCGGCAGCCCGTACCTTAAGATTAGATTTACCTCCGTTTACCTTAATCGGAGCTACTACCCGACCGGGACTGTTAAGCTCCCCCTTGCGGGACCGTTTTGGGATAAGCTGCCGTCTTGATTTTTATTCGGTTGACGACTTAAGTAATATTATTCTCCGGGCTGCGGGAATACTAGGGTTGACCATAGATGAAGCCGGTGCCCGAGCTATTGGTCAACGTTCGCGGGGAACCCCCCGGGTGGCTAACAGATTGCTTAAAAGGGTATGCGATTATGCTCTGGTCAAAGCGGATGGTACCATTGACCAGAAAATTGCCGGACAAGCTCTCGAGATGCTGGATATTGACGAATATGGATTAGATAATATGGATCGTATGATTCTGGAGGCAATTATTTTTAAATTTGGTGGAGGTCCGGTAGGGTTGGAGACTTTATCGGCTGCAGTATCTGAAGAAAACGATACTATAACTGACGTTTATGAACCATATTTGTTAAAGCTAGGCTTTATCCAAAAAACCCCCCGGGGTAGGGTAGCCACTGAACACGCTTACCGCCACTTGGGCTGCCCGGTACAAAAAAACATTAAGACCAGCCTCTTTGGAGATTAATGCGAAAATAGGCATTAATGACATAGTTATCTTGTGAATAACTTGAAAAATGAGGAATTGAATGGTTGTTTAGAGTGAGGGGTAAGGGGTAAGCGTAGTTCCCTGAAGAATCCTCTCCCTTAATGGCAGCGCGTTAGCGATACATCAGTGTACCCTATGGGTGCGGATTCCGCGTTATTAAAGCAAGGGTGATTTTATGTCGAAAATACTTCTTCATATTTGTTGTGGGCCTTGTGCCAGTTACCCGGTACCCCGCTTACGAGAGCAGGGGTATGAGGTGATGGGCTACTTTTTTAACCCCAATATTCATCCCTATAGCGAATATGTTAAGCGCCACGAGGCTCTGGAGGAATATGCCCGTGAGACCAACCTAAAGGTAATCTATGATGAGGACTATAACCCTATAGAATACTTTCAAAACATCTCTTACCGGGAAACTCAGCGGTGCTTGTTTTGCTACCGGCTACGTCTGGAACAGACCGCCCATATTGCTAAAAAAGGTAAATTTGATTATTTTAGCACTACCCTGCTGGTCAGTAAATATCAGAAACACCAATTAATCAAGGAAGTGGGAGAAGCTATAGGAGAAAAATATGGGGTACCGTTTTTATACCAGGACTTCAGGGAGGGATTTAAGCAGTCGGTGGAGTGTTCCAAAGCAATGGGCCTTTATCGGCAACAATACTGCGGTTGCCTCTATAGTGAGATGGAACGTTATGCTCCCCGTGACCTGGTCAAAAAGGTATTTAAATAAAACAAGGCTTCATAGGTCTTTTTAAAGCAGGAGTTTGGTATGAATATGGAAGCTATGGCAAAAATATTAATAGGAATTGGTTTATTTATCATTCTGGCCGGTATTATGCTATATGCCCTGGCGCGACTAGGGGTATATGGTATTAAAATACCGGGGGATATTTATATTAAAAGAGGAAACTTCAGCTTCTACTTTCCCATTGTATCCTGCCTGATAATTAGCCTTATTCTCACCTTAATTTTCAACCTAATAGGCAGGCGTTAACATGCATAAAAACCAGGAAAAAAGTATCTATAATCTGCAAAGCTACCAGTTTAACCTGCCACCTGAATTAATAGCCCAATACCCGGTAGAGCCCCGGCATCAGTCGCGTCTATTAGTTTTAGAGCGGCAGACCGGGCTGATTAAGAATCATATATTCGCAGATATTATTGATTATCTGGAGAGTGGGGATACTCTGGTGCTTAATGATACCAGAGTAATTCCAGCCCGGCTTTACGGCTATAAAGATAGTGGAGCTAAGGTGGAAATACTTTTATTAAACCAGCGGGGTAGACAATGGGAGGCCCTGGTGCGACCAGCCAAACGGTTGAAACCTGGCAGTATAGTAAGGTTTGACGATCAGAACGGGGTAGAAGTAGAGATAATGGCCGAGCTTAATTTAGCTGGAGGTAGGTTGATAGAATTTAAAAACTGTGTAGACCAGATGAGTTTTATCGACCAAATGGGTCAAATGCCTCTGCCCCCCTACATTAATCGCCCGGCGGAGAATTCTGATAAGCAAAACTACCAGACTATCTATGCCCGGGAAAAAGGTTCTGCTGCTGCACCCACTGCTGGTTTGCATTTTAGCCAGGAGTTACTCCAGCACATTCAGGATAAAGGGGTTAATCTGGCTACTATTTTATTACATGTAGGATTAGGCACTTTTCGCCCGGTAAGCAGTAATGATATACGAGAGCACCAGATGCATTATGAGTATTATCGGATGGATAAAGAAACTGCAACCTTACTTAATCAGACCCGACATAAGGGCAAAAAGATAATCGCAGTTGGAACTACAGTGGTAAGGACCCTGGAAACAGTCTATAATACTAAGCATGGTTTTACAGCCGGGGAAGGTCAAACCAATAAGTTTATTTACCCAGGTTATGAAATAAAGGCAGTGGACCGCTTAATAACTAATTTTCACCTTCCCGGCTCGTCACTTATTATGTTGGTAGCCGCATTTGCCGGTTATGATAATACCATGACCGCCTACCAATATGCAGTTAAAAACAGCTATCGTTTTTTCAGCTACGGTGATGCCATGCTAATAGTCTAAATATTACAGGAGAAGATGATGTTTCATTTTGAACTCTTGAAACAGGATAGTAACAGCTCGGCCCGTTTGGGACGGATAACGACTGGACATGGTGTTATTGACACCCCGGTTTTTATGCCGGTAGGAACCCAGGCTACAGTTAAAACTCTTACTCCGGAAGAGTTATACGAAATAGGAGTGCAAATAATACTATCCAATACTTATCACCTGTACCTGCGTCCGGGGGAAGAATTAATTGCCCGGGCCGGAGGGCTGCACCGTTTCATGAACTGGAAAGGGAATGTATTGACTGATAGCGGTGGTTTTCAGGTTTTTAGCCTGGCCAAACTAAGGCGCATCAGTGATGAAGGGGTGTATTTTAATTCTCATATAGATGGCTCTGTTCATTTTTTGAGCCCGGAAAAAGTTATGCAGATAGAACAGGAACTGGGTGCCGATATTGCCATGTGCTTTGATGAATGTGCCCCATACCCCTGTAGTTACGAGGAAGCCCTGCAGGCTGTAGTCCGAACCTCACTATGGGCCAGGCGCTGTCGGGAGAATCATCATCGAAGTGATCAGGTCTTATTTGCCATTGTCCAGGGAAATATCTTCCCCGACCTCAGGCAGCGCAGTGCTGAAGAGCTTTTAAAAATGGATTTTCCCGCCTATGCTATTGGGGGACTAAGTGTGGGCGAACCAAAAGAAGATATGTATAGAATACTGGACTTTATGCATGGTCTTTTACCGGTAGACAAACCAAGATACCTGATGGGGGTGGGAACACCCGAAGATTTACTGGAAGGGGTCAAAAGGGGGGTGGATATGTTTGATTGCGTACTTCCCACCCGCCTGGCTCGGCATGGAACAGCATATACTGCCGAGGGAAAAATAACCGTACGTAATGCTCAATATGCGGATGATTTTTCCCCCATAGATAATTCTTGTGACTGTTATGTATGTCGCAATTATAGCCGGGCCTATTTGCGACATCTTATTAAGGCCGAAGAAATCTTGGCTCATAGACTTCTTAGTTATCATAATGTTTACTTTCTGGTGAAATTGATGGAAAATATAAGGAGTGCTATTAATCAGGGTCGGTTTTCGACCTTTTACCATGATTTCTTAAACACCTACAGGTTTTAACAGGAGGAATCTACTTGTTGGTCGAGAATATTAATAAAGTTTAGGAGTGATTATGAGTATGGGAGCTGCTAATGCTCAAAGCTGGATGTCAATGCTGATCTGGTTAGGGGTATTTATACTGATATTTTATGTTTTCCTAATAATGCCCCGCAAAAAAGAAGAGAAGAGACACAAAACCCTGCTGGAAGAGCTGAAGAAAGGAGACAAAGTAGTATCTATAGGTGGAATTAACGGTGTTGTTGCCCGGGTCAAAGATGATTCGGTGGTGTTAAAAATTAGCGAAAACACTGAAGTAGAGTTTTTGAAAAAGGCTATTGCCTATAAGGTTGGGGATTAAAGTTCTATGGTAACCCTAGAAGCGGTGAAAAAGAATTTGCTGGTGCAAACTTTTATTGAGAAGGGCAATGAGCATTTGGGGGTAATGGGATTTACCGACCATGGGTATTTGCATTTATCTCTGGTAAGCCGTCTCAGTAGGGAAATAATGCTCAAATTAGGTTATAATGAGCGTCTGGCCGAGTTGGCAGGGATTGCAGGTTATATGCATGATCTGGGCAATGTAATCAATCGTAATGGACACAGTCAGAGTGGAGCCTTAATAGCTCAGGAAATACTTCGTCGCATGGGAATGGATATAAGTGAAGTGGCAATTATATGTGCGGCTATTGGCAACCATGATGAGGGCAGCGGGCATCCGGTTAATCAGGTAGCTGCTGCTCTTATACTGGCGGACAAGTCGCACGTACATAGAAACCGGGTGCGTAACCTGGATGTAGCTACTTTTGATATTCATGACCGGGTGAATTACGCCGCGGAATATTCGATTCTGAATATTGATGATGATAATCGAATTATTACTATGGAATTGGCTATTGATACCAGCATCTGTCCGGTGATGGAATACTTTGAAATTTTCCTGAGTCGGATGCTGATGTGTCGCCGGGCGGCAAATTTTCTGAACTGTGAATTTGAATTGGTTATTAACGGAGCCAAACTTTTATAGATAGGCTTAAGTAGTTGGAAGGAGGAAAAAGACGGTGCAAGAGAAAACCCCCAGTATTCTGGTAATCACGATAATAGTTATCGCTTTGGGATTACTGGTTTATTTTCTTCACCAGCCCATTTCAAATAACCTGAACCTGGGGCTGGATTTAAGTGGTGGATTGCGGGTGGTTCTGGAGGCTCAGGAGAAAAAAGGTCAAGAAGTAACCCCCGATACCATTCAAAAGGCAGTAGGTATACTGCGTGACCGGGTTGATAAGCTGGGAGTAAAAGAAACTGCTCTCTATCCCCAGGGAAAAAACCGGGTAGTAGTTGAAATAGCAGGAGAGGAAGACCCGGAAGCAGCGGTAGACATTCTTAAGAATACTGCTGAGTTAGAATTCTGGGATGAAAACAATAAGGTTATGGTAACTGGTAAACATCTTAAGGATGCTCAGGCCCGTATGAGCCAGGGTGAGCAGGGGACGGCTGAGGTGCTTATCGATTTTGACAAAGAAGGAAGCCGTCTTTTTGCACAAGCCACTGCCGCCAATGTAGGAAAACCAATTAAAATTGTTATAGATGGAAATATAATTTCAGCTCCTACAGTGCAAGAACCGATAACTGATGGCAGTGCCCGCATAACTGGTGGTTTTAGCGCTAAAGAAGCTCAGGATCTAGCGGTTTTACTCCGCTCCGGAGCCCTGCCGGTTAGTTTGAAGGTTATAGAGAAAAGGTCTATTGGACCCGTTCTAGGTGCTGACTCGCTCAACAAAAGCATAAAGGCGGGTGTTATAGGACTAATTGCTATATTAATTTTTATGCTTGGTTATTATCGCCTACCTGGATTGGTAGCTGATATATCGCTAGTTTTGTATTCGTTACTAGTTTTGGGGGCCATGTCCCTGCTGGGGTCTGTGTTAACTCTTCCGGGCATAGCCGGTTTTGCCCTATCTATTGGTATGGCGGTTGACGCCAATGTTATTATTTATGAGCGATTAAAAGAAGAGCTACGCTATGGAAAAACCTTACACGCAGCCATTGATGCCGGATTTAAAAGGGCTTTCTGGACGATTTTGGACTCCAACCTTACCACACTTATAAGTGCCATGGTTTTAATGTACTTGGGAACCGGACCGGTAAAAGGTTTTGCGGTTACGCTTTCCATAGGTATTGTAGCCAGCATGCTGGTAGCCCTTACCTTTACTCGTTACCTGCTTGTACTGATGGGAAATGTATCCAAGAACAAGAAATTGTACGGAGTGTAAGGGGGGAGAAACATGGATATTTTTATTAAAAGACGAAAAGTTTTCTATATTATATCACTATTGATATTAATTCCTGGACTTGTATCCCTGGTTATGAATGGTTTAAATCTAGGTATTGATTTTACTGGGGGATCTATTATCCAGGTGCAGATGGACTCTTCTGTGCAATCTGCCCAGGTAAGGAGTGTATTAAAGGAAATTGGTATGGAGCGGGCTGATGTAAGCAAGAGTAAAAATCAGTTTTTAATTCGTACTACCGAACTGGATCAAGAGCAAACCCGTGAATTATTGGATGCGCTAGAGTCAAAATTTAAAAACGTGGAATTCCTCAGTGCAGAGAGTGTAGGCGCATCTATTGGTAAAGAGTTGACTAATAAGGCCATTTTAGCGGTAATTATTGCAGCCCTGGCCATGTTAGTTTACATTAGTCTGCGTTTTGAGTGGACCTTTGGAGTAGCAGCCATTGTCTCCGAAATCCATGATATATTGTTTGTGCTGGGTCTATTTTCCCTTTTCCAATGGGAAATTAATACCTCCTTTATCGCCGCCATCTTGACCGTAGTTGGCTATTCGATAAACGATACTATAGTTATCTTTGACCGTATTAGAGAAAACCTCCGCATGAAGCGCAAGGAAGATTACGCCAACCTGGTTAATCGGAGTATTACCCAGTCGCTTAACCGTTCTATTAATACCGTATTAACCTCGTTATTTGCTCTGGTTGCGCTTTTAGTATTCGGTGGCGGGAATATCAGGTATTTTATTCTAGCCATGGTTATAGGCTTTGTTGTCGGGTGTTATTCTTCCATATTTGTTGCTAGCCCGGTATGGTATGACATCAAAAACCGTGTTTAAAAATGTGACGAATTAGATAAAGAAATGGGGGAGGGTCATGCAGGTTTATTTACTGGGAGCGTTATTATTCTTTGCAGCCCTGGCCGTTTTTGTCTTTCAGAATACCTCCATGGTCACAGTACATTTTATAAACTGGACCTCGCCGCATATATCACTGGCAGTGGTAGCATTAATTGCAGTCTGCGCCGGAGCTTTGGTAACCTTTATGGTAGACAGTTTCCGTTTCTTTAAGATTGCTAAAAAAACAAAAGAATTAAGCAGCCTGAACAAGAAACTGCAAAAGGAGATTAACACTTTAAAAAGCGAAAAGCAGAGTCGGCTTTCCAAAGATAAAAGGATAGAAAAGAAAGTCGAGCCCGACTCACCAGTAAACCCAGAAGAGCAAAAACCAAATTGAATTAAGAATTAACGGATTCCGGGCCAAAATGGCCCGGATTTCATATTTATATATAAGTAAATGAAAACCTTGTATTATGTATTTCGGCTAAGTATGATTGACCATAAGTTAAATGAAATGTTAAAATGAGCACGATTTATCTAAAATCAGGGAGAGTGGATTCATTGTACTTAACTGGAACTATGAAAATTAATAGTCAGGGGCATCTGGAAATAGGTAATATAGATACCGTTGATTTAGTGAAAGACTTTGGTACACCACTATGGGTTATCGACGAACAGGGATTTCGCCAAAACTGTCGCGATATTAAGCAGGCATTTACCCG
>DIRQ01000015.1:0-5829 GCA_002424365.1 Syntrophomonas sp. UBA5432
GGCTGTCCCCAAAGGCTATGACCCTGGTGATTATAAATATTACTGGCGATTTCATGATAAGTCTTAAAATCAAACACCTGTACAGTGGGGATATGGTTAATAAACCAGAAACGAATAGCAATAGCAAACACGGTTATAGCCGTTAAATATATCCATTGCAGATTCAGTTTATTTTTATCAGACATAATTACTTCTCTCCTCTATGCCTGTGCTTAATTCTGGGTGACAGGGGACGGTTTCCTGTCACCTATGGCCAAGAGGCCATGGTACGCGGCAACCACGAATAAAAATAGGTATATCGGTAACCTCACCCCTTACTCTAGACACCAGTTAAGTTCTAATCTCGAATTCGTTAATCAACAACCATATCATTAACGCCTTATTTCGTACTAATCATATGTAGGCATTATACCATTGATAATTGCTACAAAAAAGCAGGGGATTACAGAATAAAGGTTATATCAGTAAAGCATAATAAGGCTAAAGATATTGAAAATATGATGAGGTGATAAGTTTGAATAAAACTGTGGCGGTAGAAAATAACCTGGCTCCAATTAAAGATTACCTGTTGGATCAAGGTTGCCAGGTTATAGATGTTGAGTCTGCACAAGATACCCGGGTAGATGCCGTAGTAATATCTGGTAGTAGTAAGGATTTATTAGGAATGCAGGATGTTTTAATTAATGCTCCGGTAATTGATGCTCGGGGCAAAACCCCTAGCGAGGTTTGGGATAATATAATGCGCTACTAAACAGTAAGAGGTGAGGAGTAAAGGGGCGAGGGTATTACTGGTTTTCCCCAAATATATCGTCAAACTGTTCACTGATGCGAAAAAAAGTTGATAGTACTTCGGGGTCAAAATATTCCGGTCTGGTTCTATCATCTCCCCGGGTAATTATCTCCATAACCCGGTAGTGGGAAAAGGCAGGTTTGTATGGGCGCCGACTTCTTAAGGCATCATACTGGTCGCAAATAGCTACTATTCTGCCTTCTATGGGTATTTCCTCCCCTTTAAGCCCCTGGGGATAACCGGAACCATCCCATCTTTCGTGATGAGTTAGGGAAATAGACTCCACCATTTGCAGTTCCTTGAATTTGGAATTAGCCAGGATACTGGCACCAGTTATGGTATGGGTTTTCATAATCTCAAATTCTTCTTTACTTAAGGGACCTGGTTTTAGTAATATTTCGTCCCAGATACCAATTTTACCGATATCATGTAACGGAGCAGCAAAGGCTATAGACTCAATAAAATCATGATCCATGCCCAGTTCCTGTGATAAGAGAGGTGCGTATATTCCCAACCGTTTATTATGCACACCACTATCTTTATCTCGTAACTCGGCTGCTGCTGATAAGCGGTGGACCATCTCAATGGTTAGATCATGAACTGTCCCCAGTGCTGCAGATAGTTCTCTAGTACGTTGTGCAACAGTGGTCTCCAGTTTATGTTTGTATTCTGCCTCTAGACGGCTAATACGGGCTAATTTAACAGCCTTATCGATTACGGTTAAAAAAAGCTTTAAATCAAGGGGTTTAAGCACAAAATGCTCTACTCCTAGATTAATCAGTTCCAGTAGATATCTGGCCTCATCATGGGCGGATATGACCATGATAATCTGGCGAGGGTTTTTCTTTTTTATCTCCCTAACCATTTTAACACCGTTCATAAGCGGCATATTAATGTCCGTAATAATCAGGTCATAGTTATTTTTGTTAAACATCTCCAGGCCTTCGACTCCATTTTCTGCTATATGTATAACCGTAAAAAAACTGCCCAACAACCTGGCCGTGTTCTGGCGCAGTTCCTGGTCATCTTCTACGTATAAAACGCTTATATCTTGGGCAGTTTCTTTTAACTCTTTGGGGTTAATCATAATTATTGCTTCTAAGCAAGCGGAAGCTTGATAGTGAAGCAGGCTCCCTCCTTCGTATTATGGGCTAATAATTGCCCTCGGCAGTGTTCGTGGACAATTGTTTTGGACATATACAGTCCGAGCCCGGTACCTGTTCCTGGCCCTTTGGTAGAAAAATAGGGTTCAAAAACCTTATCGATTATTTCTTCCGGTATTCCGCCAGCATTATCATAAATCTCAACTTTAACGTAGTCATCAGTTTCAAAGCCCCTGATGATAATTTGGGGCGTCGCTACCCTTTTATCTACAAAAGCATCGGAGGCGTTTTTTAGAAGGTTAAGAAATACCTGCATTAGCTCATTGGGATAAGTTAGAATCGGAGTAGAAAAGGAATAGTCTTTGATTAATGTTACATTTTTGTACTCCAATGATTTACCGATGATGTTCAGGGTATCTTCAATAATCTGGCTCATTACCACCATATCTTTGGGATTATCAGGTTTGAAAAAATGGCGGAAATCATTAATAGTATTGGATAAATACTGGGCATGAATATTGATATCATTTAATAGTTCTGTAAATTGGTTTTTTTCAAACATATCCAAATCCAGGTATACCCGAAGATTTCCAGCCAGGGTACTTATAGATGAAAGTGGTTGACGCCATTGATGGGCTATCATACCTATCATTTCCCCCATAGCGGCCAGCTTTGAATTCTGTATCAACAGCTGTTCCTGCTGTTTACGCTCATTAAACTCATTTTGTAATTGCTCGTTAAGCTGCGCTAGTTCCTCTACCATTTCATTAAGAGTATCCTGCTCTCGTCTTAATTCTTTCTCTTGATAGAGATGGCAGTTTTCACCCTTATTAAGGCCATTAAAGATGGCAATAGCCATATAATAACAGGAATTATAGCCACAAGCAGCACAATTTCTAAAATCTTTAGCTTCAGTTTTGTGCATAGCATGATAAATCTTATGCAATTCAGTTTCGCTGGGTATTTTTAAAATGTTGTTGGCAGATAGATTCTTATACGAGTGGTAGGAAAAATCATGATGCTTAATTACATCCTGTACAAAGTCTTTTAATTGCTGGCGCCTGCTATCATCGGCACAACTCTGTTCCGAACGAACAGTTATGGCCCGTTCAATCTGATCCAGCGAGTGGCGTTGATTAATACATCCAGGTCCCATATTACAACCCTTTTCACAGCTCAGGATGTCAACTATCATAGGTAGATTAGGTTCTTTTTTAAAGATCGCCATTTCCAGTTCGGGCAGATATTTATTATAAACCAGAGGACCATCAACTGTTCTTATTTGGCTGGCCAAGGTATCAGGATAATTGTACCGATAACATTCACTTAATCCCCCGGGGCTGGAAAAGTTGGTCGCTATCCCGGCAGGAATCTGATTATCAAAATCAGTATCTTCCAAGTTTTCCAGTACGATATTATTATCCTTAAATATTTTCTCTAATGATTGATAGGTGATGTTATATTGTACCACCTGGCTATCCTGAAATTCACGTCGCTTGGCTAAACAGGGAGAGATAAAGACCAACTCACTATCCGGGTGCATTGATTTTACGTGCACGGCAGTATCATGAACCGGGCTTCCACTTGGGGCCAGGTATTTTAACAGGCCCGGTTGGTAGATTTCAATATACTTGACAATGGCAGGACAAGGCTGGGCTATAAGAGGTAGTTTAACTTGCCCGGATTCAATTAGTTCATGATAAGAGGCAACTGTGATTTCAGCACCCAGGGAAACGTCATATACGGCTTTGATTCCCAGCATTTTAAGGGCAGTTATTAGTTTCTTTAAGGGAAAATTACTTTGCACCGATGGTGCTACCAGGGCTACCATTTCCCGTTCAGGTAATTGGGAAACAAATTCGCTTGCATCATCTATAAGGAATCTGGCACTCTTCTCCATTATGCCGCTATGACTTTTAATACATGCCTCAATACAACGACCACAGCCTATGCATAAATGGTTGTTAAATTTGACTACATCACCGCTACCATCACTGCAAACCTTAACCGGGCAGACTGCAATGCACTGGTGACAGTTGATACAGTTTTCTCCTTTAATACCGATGACTTCTATTAAATTTTCCATACTTCATAGAAATTCATAAAAGTATGAACTTTTTACTTTACCAGAGTAAAGCAGGAACCTCGAGCATACCTGATAACTGAGAATCCAGGATATCCCCTCCGTACTACAGCGCGGAAACAATAACAGAGATTAGCAGGTATGCTAAGTCTCCATGAATCCTATTTTCCCTCCTTTTAAAGCCCTTTTGCACCCATTTACGCTTAAATGATAAGTTTCAACATCATTCCTGGAATACCCTTTTTTGCTTATGGTATAATTTTCACATTTTTTTATATGGAATAAAAAAGGGGCAGGTTTCTGTTTCCTACAGTAAAAACCTGCCTCTCAAATTTTACTATGCTACCCGATATAGCCCAAACTTTACTCGGTTAAAAGCAGTTTTCTAACCCCTTACCCCTCACTCCTAACTCTAACCTATCGGGCCATAAGTACTTTACTTAAAAAGGCCTGGGTTCTTTCGTGCCGGGGATTAACGATTACTTCCTCTGCAGTGCCTTCTTCCACAATTAGGCCTTCATCCATGAATATTACCCGGTTGGCTACCTCGCGGGCAAAGCCAATTTCGTGGGTTACTACAACCATGGTCATACGTTCAGAAGCCAAATCCTTCATAACCTGCAAGACTTCACCGGTTAATTCCGGATCCAGGGCCGAAGTAGGTTCGTCAAAACACATGATGTCCGGTTCCATAGTCAGGGCTCGGGCAATGGCTACCCGCTGCTGTTGACCACCAGATAGTTCGAAAGGGTAATTATTGGCCTTATCGGAAAGCCCAACTTTTTCTAATAGCTGCCGAGCCTTATCTTCTGCTTCCAGTTTGTCCACCTGCTTGACCAGCATGGGCGCCAGCATAAGATTTTCCAGTACCGACTTGTGGGGAAAAAGGTTAAAATTCTGAAAAACCATACCCATCTTACGCCGAATCTGGTCGATTTCCTTATCTGAACTATACACGGCATAGCCATCCGGACTATTACGGGCCATAAATTCCCCTTCAATGGTAATTTCCCCCTGATCTATAGTTTCCAGGTGATTGAGGCAGCGTAAAAATGTACTTTTCCCTGAGCCAGACGGACCGATAATAGCAATTACCTGGCCTTTTTCTACCTGTAGGGAAACCCCCTTTAAAACCTTCAGGGAGTCAAACTTTTTATGAATATCAAGTGCTTGTAATATATACATGAGTTTCACTCCTAACGGTAATAGTCAAACCGGGATTCCAACCACTTGAAGAATTGCTGAACCGTACCGGTCATAAACAGATAGAAAATGGCGGCGATAATAAAGGGAACAAAAGTATCATCGCGCATAACATGAGTTCGAGCCACTCTTGATAATTCGCTTATAGCCAGTACATAAATAAGAGCGGTATCCTTCACCAGGTTAATTACCTCATTGCCCATTGGAGGTAGAACTAGTTTAAAAACCTGGGGTAGTATAATATTCTTCATAGTTTGAAAACGGCTTAAACCCAGCACATCCGCAGCCTCATACTGACCTCGATCGATAGACTGGATACCGGCTCGAAAAATTTCCGCCAAGTAAGCCGAGTAATTCAGAACAAAAGCCAGGTAGGCAGCAATTTCGCGTTCCAAACGTATGCCGATAGTCATAAGTCCAAAATACATGAATAGAAGCTGTAATAGTAATGGCGTCCCACGAAACAGCCAGACATAAAACTCCATAAACCATTTCAAAGGTTTAAATTTAGAAATGCGAGCCATACCCATAAGTATCCCTAGGGGTAGGGCCGCCATCAGGGTTAGAAAAAACAATTTCAGGGTTACCGTCAATCCTTTGAGCATGGATGGCAGCAACATTAAAATATAATCCATGGTATACCCCTTTAC
>DIRQ01000015.1:6169-6701 GCA_002424365.1 Syntrophomonas sp. UBA5432
TTGTTCATTTCAGCCAGGAATGCTTTATCAGTTAATCTCAGGCCAACTGCGAAATCTTCAGCTCCGAAGTCCTCTTCCAGGAACTTGTATTCACCGGGATGTTTGCTTACATAGTATTTACCAACTATTATATCGACTACCACCGCATCCAGGCCGCCTCCCTTGAGGTCACGCATGGCCATTACGTTATCATCAAATTCTAATATGTTGTCTTTTATAACTTCATAGGTAGCTTTATCTGCTAATACTGCATCTTGAGCGCTACTTCCCGCTTGAATACCAATCTTTTTGCCTTCCAGGTCAGCTTTGGTCTTAATAGGAGAATCAGCGGTAACTACAATAACCTGCCGGTTTTTGATATAAGGTTTGGTAAAGAGAACCTGTTTTTCCCGTTCTGGAGTAACGGAGAAACCGTTCCAAATAACATCAATATTACCGCTATCCAGCTCTTCCACCTTTGATTCCCACACAATAGTCTGGAACTTAACATCTACACCGAGCCGCTTGGCCGCTTCTTTGGCCAGGTCAATAT
>DIRQ01000136.1:0-1650 GCA_002424365.1 Syntrophomonas sp. UBA5432
GGCTTTATTTATACCCTGCAGAAAAACTGCCCGGATAAGGTATTTCACCTGGCCAGGCAGCAATTTCGTTGTGAAGATATGAAACTAACCACATTAGAAAAACTGGCGACTTCCTTGGAACAGCAAAAATACCAAATTGAAGTTCCGGAAGACATCCGCCAGAGGGCTTATCTGACTTTGGAGAGAATGCTTAGGATTAATTAATAATTCATATTGGGGTTTAGGCTAATATTAAGGGAACGAGAATATTAATATGATTATTACCAGGTATATAGGGGTTCTTAACCGGCAAACACCGGTAATCAATACCGATTTCTTAATTATTGGCGGAGGTATAGCCGGTCTTTTTACCGCTCTAAAAGCGGTTGCCTATGGCAAAGTTGTAGTTTTGACCAAGAAAACAATTGAAGACTCGAATACGGGCCTGGCCCAGGGGGGAATTGCTGCTGCTGTGCATGAGGAAGATTCCCCTTTTTTGCATTTGGAAGACACCCTCGAAGCTGGAGCCGGACTATGCGATATAGAAGCAGTAGATGTGCTGGTAAGAGAAGGCCCCGACCGGGTTCGGGAACTGATGGAGGCCGGAGCCCAGTTTGATATGAAAAATGGCAATATCTCACTAACCCGGGAAGGTGCCCATAGCAGACCTCGTATTCTGCATGCCGCCGATGCTACCGGTGAGGCCATTCGTAAAGCCCTGGTCAAAAGCTGCGAGGAAAACCCGGATATAAATATTATTGAAGATCAGTTTTTAATAGATGTACTCACCGGTAATATGGGACGAGAGTGCTATGGTGCTCTGGCATACGACAGTAAAAGCCATTCCCAGCTGCTCTATGCTGCCCGAGCTACAGTAATTGCTACCGGGGGAGCAGGACAGTTATATAAAAACACTACCAACCCCGACGTTGCCACTGCTGATGGCATGGCCGCCTGTTTTCGGGCTGGCTGCCGTCTCAGTGATATGGAATTTATCCAGTTTCACCCTACCGTACTTTTCAGCCGTGATACCCAGCGTTTTCTCATTTCCGAGGCGGTTCGGGGAGAAGGTGGACTGCTCTATAACTCTCAGGGGGAAAGATTTATGCATAAATACCACCCTCTAGAGGAATTGGCCCCCCGGGATGTGGTATCAAGGGCCATACTTAATGAAACCAGCATTGCTGGTACTGAATACGTCCATCTGGATATGACCATTATACCAAAAGCTACTACCCGCTTTCCTAATATATACCGTACCTGCTTGCAGCGGGGTATTGATATCAAACAGGATTATGTACCAGTTTCCCCTGCCGCCCACTATACTATGGGGGGAATTGGAACCAACACCCATGGTGAAACTGATATTTACGGCCTGTACTGCTGCGGGGAGGCGGCCTGCACTGGGGTACATGGTGCCAATCGGCTAGCTAGCAATTCCCTACTGGAGGGTATTGTTTTTGGACAACGCATAGTGGACAAAGTGGAAGATATACTATACCGCAGGACCGTCAAAGTGGATGAAATATTCCGTGACTTTGACCATAGCTGGGTTTATGTGCCTACAGACGAAAAACTAGACCCAAAAGAAGTAAAACCTGCCCTGCAGGAAATAATGTGGGATTATGTGGGTATAATACGAAACGAGGATAGCCTTAAGAAAGCCAATCA
>DIRQ01000136.1:1981-4891 GCA_002424365.1 Syntrophomonas sp. UBA5432
TTCGTCAACTGCTAAAATTTTAGACGCGGAACACAGGAAATCTACTGGGAATAATGCGGGAAAATATTTTCGGAGAACCCGTAGCGGAAGTTTCATCCTGACGGGTATACCACAGCTTTCACTGTCCTTTAAAAAAATTCCAGTGTTAATTATAAAAATCAGTGTTCTTCAGTGTCTAATTAAATTGCGGAGGTTTTTATGGACTATATCGGATTAAACCAACTAATTGACCGGGCCCTGGAAGAAGATATTGGACATGGGGATCTTACTACTGAAAGCCTTATTCCTGATGGAATGCAGGCTTCCGGAGTTTTTGTGGCCAAAAGCGCCGGGATTTTAGCCGGTATCAACGTCTCCCGGGCAGTTTACCATTACCTCGAACCCGGCAGTACATTCGAAATCTTTAAAACTGATGGTGACACCCTGACTGCAGATGATATTATTGCCCGGGTTACAGGAAAAGCTGCTACCCTTTTAACTGGAGAAAGGTTAGCCCTAAATTTCTTACAGCGCCTTTCCGGGATTGCCAGCAAGACCCGGCGTATGGCAGAACTTATAAAATACCTGCCCGCCGAGCTGGTTGATACTCGCAAAACTACTCCCGGACTACGGGTTTTGGAGAAATACGCAGTAGCAGTAGGTGGTGCCCGTAATCATCGTTTCGGCCTATATGATGGCGTAATGATAAAAGATAACCATATAAAAGCGGTCGGCAGCATAACCCAAGCAGTTTCTGACGCCCGCAAAAAGATTCCCCATACCATCAAAATCGAAGTGGAAGTGGAGAACCTGGAACAACTACAGGAAGCCCTGCAGGCAAAGGCCGACATTATCCTGCTGGATAACATGGATATAGAACAGATGAAAAAAGCAGTAGAGATTACTGCCGGTCGAGCGCTTCTGGAAGCATCCGGAGGCATTAACGAAGAAACCCTGGTAGAAGTAGCCAGGACCGGTGTAGACTTCATCTCCGCCGGAGCCCTCACCCACTCTGCTGTCAGCCTCGACATCAGTTTCGACCTCACTGAAACCTGGTAATACACCCCTGCTAAAAAATTCTTCTTAACCCCCCATATATCAAAAGGACCGTCCCCGTGATATATTCTCCTTGGCAGATTGTTAACCATATTATAAAATAAAGGTTAACAATCTGAGAGGAGTAATTAACCGTGAAAATTTCTACGCGGGAAATAACCCTGGCAGCAATGTTTACTGCTATTATGTGTGTTCTAACTATAATGGTACGGGTGTTTCAACCTGTGATGGTAATTCCCTTCAGCCTGCAGCCTCTGGTTATGTTACTGGCAGCATATATTCTATCACCCCGGGCCGCATTTTTAAGCATGTTGGCCTATTTATTACTGGGCTTAATCGGACTCCCGGTATTCTCTAGTCCTCCTTATGGCGGTCCCGCCTATGTGCTGGTGCCCAGTTTTGGTTTCCTGTTAGGATTCCCCCCTGCAGCCTGGATGCAATCACGCCTGATTAAAAAAGCTACCATGACAAATTTTATATTAGCCGGTCTGGTGGGAATAATTATTTATTATGCTATTGGACTACCCTACATGTATCTAATCTTGAACTTTTATCTGAAAAATAGCATTAATATTCTAAAAGTTATTCAAATTGGATTTATCCCTTTTATCACCCTGGATTTAGCCAAAGTGGTGGCAGCAGCCCTCCTCGCCCGCAAACTAAGCACCAGACTAACTGACGAGTAGGTCTAATAATAAAAAAAGTGAAGGGTAAGGGGGACGCGTAATCGGGCGGACCCGCGTGTCCGCCCTCAATATTTGAAACATATATCAATGGATTTCTCCATAGCTCCTATCAATGTGACCATAAAACAGTAATGGGAGAATTCCTCTTATATTGCTTATAATTGGAATATGATAGAATTACCATTATATTGAACTCTGACACCAAAAACGGGGGTGAACACCATGGGCAAGATAAATAAAAAAACAATCGGCATGACGGTCTTGGTTGTCTTCTTTTTGTTGTTCAGCAGTATACTTCGTTCGATTAATAGTGAAAATTATCTTATCAATATTGGCCGTGGCCCGTTGATTTTTGCCATCTATATTAGCATGCTGTCTATTTGGAGCATTTCTATTTGGCGACGAATGATGCACAGTCACATCCGAGGCTATCTTTTGGGGATAGCAGGTTTAATGCTGTTTTGGATTTTTGTCCGTACTCTAAAATACTTTCCTTTTAACAATATTGAGCCTGTGAATCGCTGGCTATGGTACTGCTATTATATCTCCATGATTCTCATACCTCTTTTGAGTTTTTTCGCAGCCCTTTGTTTAGGAAAACCAGAAAACTGGCGACCTAGAAGGAGTTACAACCTTCTGTATATTCCTGGGGCAATCCTGATTTTTGGAATTTTGACTAACGACCTTCACCAGCTTGCCTTTGCCTTTCCATCAGGGATTGAAAACTGGGATTCCCGCTATACATATCATATACTGTATTATCTTGCTGTACTTTGGATAGCAGGTCTTTTCCTTGCTGTAGTTTGGCTGCTTTTTAAAAAGAGTCACATACCGCATACGAAAAAATGGGTGTGGATGCCCTTTGTCGTCATGGGGATAGCAATAATCTACACTGTTTTGTATGCCATTGACAATTCCAAAACCGGAGTCGGTTTTATTGAAATGACAGCTATGCTCTGCACCTTGACAGCTGGGGTTTGGGAGAGCTGCATCCAGACCGGGTTGCTGCCATCCAACACCAAATATGAAGGTTTTTTTGATGCCTCTCCATTAGGGGCACAGATAGTAGACGAAAAAGGTAAGGTATATTATAGTTCAAAGCTATCTAAACCCATTGCTCCTAATGTATTTGAAGAATTAAAAGAGACGGGATTCTTACAGCCAGACCCAAATACTCAACTTCATGCTT
>DIRQ01000065.1 GCA_002424365.1 Syntrophomonas sp. UBA5432
GATGCGGAGCCGACAGTCGAGAAGCCTACCAGCATTTTCCCATCTTTCACCTGAAGACCCAGAGGCTCACCATAATGCATGGTTCCGAGAGAAATATTAAACATATCTCCATTGATACCCGCCACGACATTACGCCCTTTACCTTGCTCTTCTGCAATTTGGCTGGAAACTGTGCCGAGTTTCAACACCTTATCATTGGCTTTGCCGGAAATAGCCTGTACGGTGGGATCACTTAAATCTGCGGTGATGATATACTCACGCTCACGCTGACCGGTACCTTGATAATCGTTGTAGTTGTTGGCCTGAAAAAAGATTCCCCGGGCAATCTTATGATTGTAAAGCTGCTGCAAATTAGTGTTTTGATCTGCTGCCATAGATTCGTTAATCAGTATGAATGGCATAATCAAAACAACTGCCAGCATGACTGCTATGTATTTCCTGGCTCTCCCTGATTGTGAACGCTTCCTGGTCATTATTTACACCTCGCATTTAGCCTTATTAAACCAGCATCTGTGGTCAATAATAGGTCGACCCATACAAGCATGTTTTGGGCTACGCTTATTAGCCTTTCTCTGATTCCTGGTAATTTACATAATTAGTGGCTATTATTACATACGCGTTTACGGACATGGGCTTGCACCTCTTCTAATTTTGACGTCTGCCAGGCTATTCCCTCAATAAAGCCATTGGTATTTTCAAGCTTTTTGCTGATATAGTTATCTCCTGCAGAACTTACTATATTAATAATTTGATACCGCACATCCGAACAGTTCTCGTGAATATCCAGTAGTATTTCCCGGGTTTTCTTTACCGGATCGATACGATAAATCCTTCTGTCGAAATCAAATCCTGTATATTCAGATACATAAATCCTGCCCTGTTTGTCCAGGCCCAGGTATTCCCGGGCAGAGTCCATTTCATAGTCCACATTCAGGCCATCCAGCATTTCATCGCTTTTAACGTCAAATATCTGGATTTGTTCTGAATAAGTGGCGGAGGATAAGATTTTAATGGCTTTTCCATCTTCACTTTCAAAATAAATAGGAGCTTCTTTTTTCAGTAATCGCCCTTCGCTGTCATATACCTGTGTAATTTCGGGAACCTCGTTTCTGCTATAATACAAGGTCAGATTTTGGGATGGAGTAACCTCTAATTGGTTAACTATAACATCCAGATCATATTCGCCTTTCACTCCTTCGGGAACAATCTTGCGGATGAATTTCCCATTGAAATCAAACTTCTTGATAATGCGCGGGCCATGCATAAAGTAGATCCCTTCGCTGTCTACGGCGAATTCCTCGGTTCCACCCAACTCCTCTTCTTGGTCGCCTTTTTTAATCTTAATGGCCTTCAAGAAATTGCCTTTTTTATCGTATACAACGACTTTGTTGGGGCATGTGTCTGAAATATAAATGTTCTCTTCACCGTCAACATAAATCCACTTGGGATGTTCATGCAGACCTTCATGTGCTTCATAGGTCAGTTCTTCCGGCTTGATTTCATCCTGCAAGGTTTCGAAATTCGGTTCATTCAGGACCAGTAGGGGAATTTCCACAACTACGTTTTCTTTATAGCTGGGGGTTTTATTGATGGCCTCATTGACCTTGATGGTCTTTTCCTCATTGCGGTTAAGCTCGTCATTGATCTCTACCTTTTTCATAATACTGTCAGCTAGGCCGGGAATTTGCATAACAGCAAAGACTTCCATACATAAGAATCCAACAATAATGGCCGCCACAGTTGTTTTTTTGCCAAGTATTTTCATCCTCTTCACCTCAAACTTTCTTTCGCCAGATTTTAAAATTATTAGAATACTGATTTACCGGACGCAGTGATGTTTCATGGCACCTGCGGCCGTAATTAGTTTAGCGGGCATGAAAAAAGCATGAATAATCTTGACATTATCAACTGTCTGGGTGCCGCTATATGGCACATGGCTTACCAGCATAACATGGGTTGCTTCACCGGAAGCCGGGTAGGTGACCACATCACCGATTTTAATATTTCCGAAGGACACCGGGTCACATCGGGAAGTATTGGCCCACCAGCTGGCCGGCACTTCATTGCCCCAGGTATTAAAAGCACCGTTCCCGATATTGGCAATATCATAACCGGCATAATACTGGGCTCTTTGCACCAGTCCGCTGCAGTCGATTCCCGCCCACTTGGTGGGGTTGTTGTAGGCGGGGCCTCCTGCCCAAGAGGTGGTGCCATATAAGCCCAGACCGTATTTCTTAACCGTAGAAATATTGGGGCTGTAGGGATTATTGTTGTAGCTTCCTCCGGTAAAAGTGAACTGGTTGGTCCACACGGTGTTGCTCACTCCGGCCGAGGTATTTGCAGAAAGTTTCTGCCCGAAGTGAGCGGTGGTGTCTTTGTTGGCCCAGCTATAAGCCACTCCCGGCTTTTTGTCTCCAGACCACCGCCCCTGCCAGGATGTATTATACTACGCGTAGGTATAAGCGTCCCGCACCGCCTTAATAGCTTTGTCCGGTGAATTCTGGGCCTTTAAAGTGTATGAGGCGGAGGAGCTATAACTCCCGCTTACGCCTATCACCTTCAAGTAAACTTTGCCAATATTTTGCGTACTGATATTAACGTAATAATCCTCTGAGTAACCGGTTCCTTTGGTTCCCTTGCCTATCTCAACCAGATCTTTGTCATAAGCATAGACATCATAGTTCTTACCGGAAGGAACGGTTAATGTTACCCGGATTCGTGACGGCCTGGTCACCCCCGTAAAATAAAACCAGTCAATATCTCCTGATGGATTAATATATTCTGTTGTTGATAAAGAAGAACCATCACCACCCAGGCTTCCCATATTGGTAGCGGTAGATGATGTATTGCCCGCATCTGCAGCGAAAGCAGGTTTTCCTGGAATACTCAGCATGCTTGCCGCAATCATACATAGTACGATTAAGCTTATTGATACTTTCTTACGAAACATAAAATCACCTCAGTTTTTAAATAATATCTGGTTCAGGTTTACCCAGTTTAACTCTGCCGACGAGCCCCAAGCACGATAACTATTTATTTAGCTAGCTGCAATACTTTTCCACAGATTTACTCACGTTTTCTCCGCTACCGCCTTTATACACCGTAGCATTAATCATAAGTCGGTACGTATAACCGCAGGTAACATTATAACTGTCGTTGAAAGTTAATGTTGAACCATTAGCAGACAGACCTGCCCAGGTCTTTACGTTGGTGTAAGTTCCATTAGTATTTTTACGTTGAAGTTTTACGGTAGCGGTAATTCTTGAAGTTCCAGTTTTTCCGATTACCATGGCACTGCAATCGGCGCGGGTTCCGGAAAAACCTAAATCTAGATGAATACTCTCGGTGTTTGTCCAGCAGGGAGTAATTATATTATCCGAAATAGTACGTTGACCTGACGGTTCCGCTGCAAAAACATTTATGCTGGCGATACATATCATCATCAACGCCAGCATAATAATAACGATTGAGATAAACATTTTACTACAAATTTTGGTATTTATTCTAAATTATTTTGACGGCTGCCAAGCTATTCCCTTAAAAACTTATAAATCAAACCTTTAAGTATTTCCCTCTTTTTTGCGTTCTAGGTATGGTCATCTCATGCAGATAAACCGGCACCTGCATTTTACGCTGAAGCCATGCGGCCATTCCGCAATGGTCGTTCCCAAAAGAGAACATGCACCCCGCCCAGTCGTGATATCTCTGTATTTACTACTGTTCAACATTATGATACCCCCTGTTTGGTTGTTCCGTTGACGTATAATTATTCACATGTTATTATACAATTAATAAAGGAGTTGCCGCTTTTGGCTTGGCGGCTAGTCCGAAATCTTTCCAGAAACCGCCTTACTCAAAAGGCGGTTTCGTTATTTTCTGAACATTATGCACAGAGAAATAATTCCCACAATTACCAGGCAGAATTGGAACAATTCGCTATATGTAATCATAGGCATCACCTCCCCTCACGGGAAAGTGACCAACCGCCAAACGGCAACTCCGTTATCTTTTTTTAACATAATGTGCAATTCATCCACCACTGCTGCAAGATACACAAATATAAACCGTAAAGGATTTATAGGATGCCAATTCAAGAGGCGTTTACATTAATGGGATTTTATTCAGGCCTATTGCCAGATAGTCTAACTGCAAATCAGCAAAAGTAATCGCCTAAACCTCTACTACAAATAATTGAGGAAGGAAGGGTAATAATGAAAAGGCTTTTAATGTCCGGTATGGTAGTAGTATTAATGCTTTTTACTGTAAACCCAGGCGTTTTTGCCCATACTGATGGGAATGTGAATAGTCTGTCTGCTCCGCCATTGACAATGCAGATAAACGGTTCGGTGGTGGAGGTTCCGGCTGATATGGATGTAATCGAAGGCCAGGTAATGGTTCCCTTGCGCTGGGCAGCAGAACAATTGGGCGCCGATTCTGTACAATGGGATTCCGCTACCCGCACGGTTACCATAAAGACCCCACAGGATTTTTATAATATGGAGAAGTTGACTGCCTATTATAGAGGATTACAGACCGGTTCTCCTGAGGAAGAAAAGCTGTTGTGCCCGCTTCCGGATAGGGTGAAAAATCTGCATCTATCTAATGCTGTGCCTAACCGGGCATGGATATTGGAATTGGAACAGTTTAAGCCGGCAGGACGGATAAGCACCCATAATTGTATTTACATATGTATTACCAGCGAAGATGGTTCCTATAAACACGATGCGGCCGTATACAGCATTGAAAATCATCAGGGCCGTTATTACCTGCCCATGGACTGGTTGGAGCACCTGTTTAAGGCTACGGTTAATTATAATGAAACTACCAATATACTATCCATTCAGACCCCCGATCGGGAAAAAATCAAAACTGAAATTGCCCTGATAGAGAATACCCTTATGCCAGCCAGTGCGGATGAAGCCATAAATTTATGGGGTCGGGGCGAACAAATCCGCAATGGAGCTCTGCAATATGCGGCTCTGTCACCGCAACTACGTCAGGAAGCAGATAAAAGTAGTTCTGTCCGCCAAACATACTGGGCTACCGGTTTTTCAAGCCCCTGGGCAGGTCCGATAACCATAACCAACCGGGAAAAGCTCAGCGCTACAAAATTTGAGTACACCCTGTCTTTCCCGGAACTAACTTCTGACCCCCTTGATACCACCATCGCAACAGAAAAAATGGTGGTGGAAAAGCTTCTTTATAATGGTAAAGAAGGGTGGTTTATCACCCAACTACTACAATCTAGTGGCTATGGGGTTATTGAGGGCCTTTATAAAAATAATAGCCTGTATCTGTCAGCAGATAAGGTTTCTTTTCCTCTGCCGGCCGACTGGTCACTTGAACAGAGTAATCAGGAAATAATAATAGAAGACAACCAGGGCTGCTGCATCGGTGCTATTGAGGAACTGGGCGGTTATTTTCTTCCCAATCATCGTGATATCTTAAACGATAAAAAGCTGGCCAGCGGGTGGGGCGAAAGCCATTTGCTGGTACTCCTGTACCAATCTCCGGCAGCTTCGGAAATACAGGAAAGCTGGCAGGAAGTCCACGCCATGATACCGCTGAAAAGTCAACACTGGCTCGATATTTCGGTTAAGGTAAGCTCAAAAGATAATGTAGAAGAATTACAAAAAATATTAGAAAACGCTATAATGGGGGCTGCTGGAGAAGCAACTGCTTATTAAGTAAGCAATAAAAAGGAGATAGACAATATAGCTCTTCTTGATACGGATTCCGTTGATGCATGATTTTCTTCATGTTGTGATAGAAGTAGCTACCATTCATAATTATACGTTTGCCCGTTGTTAACTTCATATTGTTTCTTGTTTTTAACCATTGTTTTCATCTGTTCGTCTAAGGTTTTGGGGAAAGAATAGCAATCATTCCGATATAGTAACGGCAATTTTTTTTGCCACTCTTCCGTAAAATCGAAATGCCTATCTTCGGTAATAAGTAAAAACTGACAAAAACCACGATTGGGGAGCTTATCAAAGGCTTCTTTTAAAGGTTTATGCCAATACTCTTCCAAACCGATATTTTGATAAGGATCTTCATAGCCCACCAGCAACAATTGTTTATTATCGGCCAGAAGCTCTTTGAGTTCTTTGGTTTCAACCTTTTTAACAGCATTATGATCAATAAATAAAACTGCATTAGGATATTGCTTAGCCAGACGTATAAATTCAGCGAAATCAGATGTTAATTCTGCCTGCTTTAATTTTTCAATCTCGGCAGCACTAAAATAACCATTTTCCTCGCTTAAATAGATAGCCTGCAGTGATTCCTTGGTTATTGGAGACTCAACAGGTTTCACTGTTTTGATATTACCATCACCACAACCGCATATTGATATCATAAACAGCAAAATGAGGACTTTAATCAATTTTTTACGCATCATATTCTCCCCTTGTATTTAATCTCCCCGATTATCACCGAAGTTAGGAGCATAGTACTGCACGACCGCCTTACCCAAAGGCGGTCGTGCTATTTTCTAAAGCATAATACCCAGGCAAATAACTCCCACGATTACCAAGCAGAATTGGAACAACTCGCTATATGTAATCATAGATATCACCTCCCCTCGCGGGAAAGTGATAAACCGCCAAACGGCAACTCCTTTGCTTATTTTAACATATTTGCATTTATTAACTAACGTCAACTTGCTTATCTTACCATTTCTTTGTGGATTCCGCGCAACAACTTATGCTAGGCTTTCTTTTACCCATTTAAGAATCTCCTGGCGTGATTTGCCTTCCAGTTGCATTTCAAAACACCGGTCCAAAATTTTGCGGAAGTTGGTGCCAGGTTTCAGCCCCAGGGCAATTAAATCCCTTCCCTGTACATAAGGGGTAATTCCCTGTTCGGGGTCTAATCCCAGGCGGGATATCCTGTCCATTAGCCATTCCTGCACCGGGGCAAAACCCCGTTCCTTACCTCTACCTTTAAAATCAGCTTCGGCCAGCAGTAATAACTCCCTAACATTGACCCGGTTAACCAGTTTGCGGATAGCCTTATCACTTACCTGTTGCCGGGTTTTGTACAATAAAACCGGGTGCATGTGCTCTCTGACCAGTTTTTCTACACCTGCGATAAGGCTTTTGGAGGCATTTAACTGGTTTAAAAAAATGCGAGCCAGCTTTTCGCCCTCCAGGTCATGCCCGTAAGCAGTAATTTTACCATTGCGAATACAGGTGGTGGCCGGTTTGCCCAGGTCATGAAGAAGGGCGGCAAACATTAGCACTTCCGGGTCCTGGGATTGTTTTTTAAGGCGGGCACAGATATCTACTACTTGTAAGGTATGCTGCCAAACATCACCTTCGGGATGGTTAAGGGGAGATTGTTCGCAACCTACTAAACGGGAAAGCATGGGGTGCCGGCGTTCCAGTATCCCGGTTTCCTGCATATAGCTTAGTCCCAGCGAAGGCTGGGGTGCTAAAAGCAGTAATTTACGTAATTCTTCTAATATCCGCTCCGGTTTAATATCATCCAAATTACTTTGTTTCATCAATTCCAGGGTAGCAGCATCG
>DIRQ01000063.1 GCA_002424365.1 Syntrophomonas sp. UBA5432
CCGGGACTTTGATGTGATGATAGAAGCCAAGAATAAAGATCTGGCCCTTTTCAATCTGATGGACGAGTTGAAAAAAGTACCAGATATCAGTTTTATTGATCAGGCTAGTATAGAGGTTTAATTTTTAATAAGTTCGGGGACTATCTCCGGGATTATTCTATCCTAGGTATTCCTTTTGCCATTTACCTTTAAACTGGGGTTTGCGCCTTTCTTTAAAGGCGGCTACACCTTCCTTAAAATCATCACTAGCCCAAGTTAATATCTGATATTGGGACTCTAATTCTTGTTGCTGTAAATAAGTATTATGCATGGCTGCCCGCAGCAGCTTTTTATCGCAAGCCGTGGCCAACATAGGTCCGGAGGCAATTCTTTCCGCCCATTTGCGGGCTTCAGGGAGTAATTGTTCTAGTGGTACTACCCGATTAAAAAAACCTAGTTCTTCTGCTTGTGGGGCATCAATTTTTCTATTGAAGAAGAGGATTTCGGCGGCTTTGTGATAACCCAGCTTGCGTACCATGTGATAAGAGGTCCCCGAGTCGGAGGTAAAACCTATTTGCCCGAAAGCGAAAAAAAGAGACGCATTTTCTGCACCGATAATCAAATCGCACGCCATCATCATGGATAGAGCAGCACCGGCAACTATACCGCTAACAGCAGCAATTACTGGTATTTCCAGGTTATAAAACAAGTTAACCAGATCGCAAGCAGCTTCAAATGTCCATTTGGCTTTTTCCACACTATCCATATCAGATAGTAAATCAATATCACCGCCGCTGGAAAAAGCATATTCTGTACCGGTTAAAACTAAAACCTGGGCTTGAGGTATCTTGCGTAGGAGAATTATAGCTTCCAGGATATTACGCAGGTTTTCCTCATTAAAGGCATTCATGCGAGCAGCATCAGTCATAGTCAGGGTAGCTACGCCGCTATCCTCCACCTCTAGGGTGCAGGAGGATAATTCTTTTCGCAGTACTGTCATTAATATACCTCCTCCATAACGCATTTCAGCCTTAATACTAATCGTCGGGTAGGCTGTAACCCTTAACATTAGTACCTGCATTCCAATATTAGGCAATCTACCCTAATTATAGAACTATAGACATAATTGTCAACCCTGCATAATTATGGATATGTCTCACAAACCAGTTTAGAACGCTATTAACCTGAATAATTTGGGTGAGTACCGGCGGGTATTGGTAGACAATATGTTATGCTTATTCCAAAAAGAAGAGGGAAGAGACTGTGAGCACCAAAGCAATGATCCTGGAAACAGAAATTCCTATTCACAAAATATAATGACACCAGATTTCCATTATGTTACAATTACTCTGGTTTACTTGATTACGATAGGAGTGAGCATAGTAGGAATTCAAATAATAACCGATAACTGTTGTGATTTACCCCGGGAGTTGTTGGAACGCTATAATATCATAGTCGTGCCTCTAAGAGTGAGATTCGGGGATGAGGAAATCCTACCGGAGAATTTTGATAACGCTACCTTCTATGAACGTTTAAGAACGTCACCTCAATTACCCAGTACCAGCCAGCCTATGCCAGGAGACTTTCTAGTACAGTACCAAAAAGCCATTGAACAAAACCAACAAATCATAAGCATTCATTTATCCTCGGGAATATCGGGGACGGTTCAGTCTGCCAATATAGCTGTAGAAATGCTTACAGGTGAGCGTATACATGTTATTGACTCCAGAAAAGCTTCGGTTGGCCAGGGATTAATGGTATTAGAGGCTGCCCGTATGGCTCAATCTGGGGAGCAGGTGTCCTCAATTATAAACCGCCTGAAGGAAATGCAGAACAGGTTACGTTGTATCTTTGTGGTTGGAAATTTGGATATACTCATAAAAGGGGGGCGCCTATCTCGTGCCAAGGGGTTACTGGCCGGTGCCCTGGATATAAAACCGGTATTGCATATGGATGCGGAAGGGAAAATTGTACCCTTTAGTAAGGCTCGTGGTCATAGAGGAGCGAGGAATAAGCTTGTAGAGCTAATGGAAACTCTGGGCTCAGACCTGAGCAAACAGACTGTTGGAATTTGCCATAGTGCCTGCCCGGATGACGCAGAATACCTGAGGAGCATTGTGGAAGAAAGATTGCATGTTCCAGAAGTAATTATCGGTGAGATAGGACCAGTAATCGGTTCCCATGTTGGTGCCGGCACGTTTTCAGTATTTTTTGAAGAGTAAGGAATAACTCAGCATAAAAGACCTGGTGTTGATATGCTCCCTTCAAGTAGACAGTGAAAAAGCAAACTGTCATTTGAAGGGAGTTTTTTATTAGATCATACATAAAACTAATAACTTAACCAGCCTTTTAGTCCAGATGTACTGATTTATCATGAAAAAACTAAAGATTTTTAAACTTCCATAAAGTATTTCGAATTTTGAAGGATATTCGCATAATTAGTAGAATATAACAGAATAGGCAGGAATAATTAGAAAGGAAATGAGATTAATGAATAATAATCAATTGCTGACTGAACATTTAATTAGCAGCCACCGGATAATTGTACGCGCTACCGCGATAATAATAGCGCTGGGTTATCTGGCTACTTATGGAATCTATTTTTCAGGGAAATCTGTTACGCTTAATCTGGCAGCTGCTAGTCAAGTATTTATTCTTTCACTTATCATTTTCTGCCTTTGTGTGTACTTTAGCCGCAAATTCCCCACATTGACCATAACTAAATATATTACCATTTCTGTTTTAGGCTTATTGTTCTTTCTCTATGATTGTTATGTTACGAATACCCCGGAAGTAACCCAGAACCTGTATGCTATTATAGTCGTTAGTGTTTTATATTTTGATGTATGGGTAGCACTTTACGGAGGATTTATAACGCTATTCATAAATACCTTGCTCTTGTTTATGGTACCAACTGTTATGCCTACTGCTAACGTCGTATCGGCTCTTACCACTCGCTATACTGATTTTATAATAGTTGCAGTAATAGCAGCTTTAATAGCTTATGCCGGGAGCAAGCTGGTTAGCAAGGCTTTAGAAGGACAGCAAGAGGCAATTAATAAGACTGAAAGCCTAATGCAAGTAGCACAGGGTGTTGTAGAAAAAGCTGATGTTATTTCAATGTCATCGCAACAAGTGTTAGCTTCTGCCAATGAAACGGTTAATGCTGCTGAGCAGGTTAGCTCGGGCATGGTAGGATTGTCTCAAGCTTCTCTGGATGCTGCGGCATTTGCGGATAAAACAGCTGATTCAGCCCGCCAAATGTTACAAGCTCTAGGTTCAGCAGTTAAGAACGTAGAAATGGTTACTGAACAATCAACCGAATTCAGAAGTATTGTTGACGAAGGGCGTAAGGCTATGCACGACCAGGAAAATATTATGCATAACAGTAACACGGCTCAACAAGCTGTTAGTCAGGCTGTAAATGATTTGAATGAACAATCTCTGCAAATAGAGAATATTGTTTTCTTAATTACTGGCATTGCTGATCAGACGAACTTATTAGCACTAAATGCCGCTATTGAGGCGGCTCGAGCTGGGGAGGCAGGCCAAGGATTTGCTGTAGTTGCTGAAGAAGTACGTAAGTTAGCAGAAGAATCGGGTCAGGCAGCAGCGGAAATATCGAATCTTATTGGGGTAATGAAGCAGGGTATGGAATTGACTATTAAAGAAATAGAAATAGCCAACGAGGCCCACACCCGCCAGGTTGCAGCATTGGAAAAAACGGAAATAATGTTTGGACAAATAGAAGAGGGATCAGTTAATATTGATAATGCTGTCCGGGAATTATCAGCTATTAATGAGGAAAATCTAGCTATAACCGATGAAGTTGTTCGTCAAGTGGAAACCATTACAACCAGCATTCGTGAATCTTCTGCAAGTATGGAGGGAATGAAGGATTTATCTGTAAATCAAACTACTGATGTACAAACAATTATTAATATGACCCAAAGTCTAGTAGAGGCTTCTGAGCAGTTGAGGACTATGGTAGAAGGTTTAAGCAATTAAATCTAAAAAATTAACTACCAATCTAAAAGCCTCATAAATATATCATTTTATAATACC